>SYDV01000114.1 GCA_005801395.1 Planctomycetia bacterium
CATCCGAAGAATAAGCAGGATGTTGGCTTACGTTTAGCGCTTAATGCTTTGGCCAAAGACTATGGCAAAGCGATTGAATACTCTGGACCTGTTTTCAAATCACTGTCCATCGATGGCAATAAAGCGGTGGTGTCATTTGATCACGCCAGCGGCTTAGTCAGCGCTGATGGAAAACCACTCACTGGATTTGCTGTTGCCGGTGATGATGGCGTATTTGTCTGGGGAGAAGCAAACATCGTTGGTGAAACGGTCGTGGTAAGCGCACCTACCGTCGCTAAACCGACCAAAGTCCGTTACGCTTGGGCTGATAATCCAGCTTGCAATTTAAGCAATAAGGCCGGCTTACCAGCGGTGCCATTTAAATCTGATCGCTAATTATTTATAAATCCGTTGAGAAAAAAGGTATTGTTCGCTATGCGAACAATACCTTTTTTATTTATGAATGTGTTGCGCCAATACGATCGAGACAGGCACGATACATTAGGTGTTGCGGAGCCTCGCGACCAGTCCAACGCTGATATTGGCCCAACGCTTGGCGCACCAACATTTCTAAACCACTGACGGTTCTTGCTCCTGCGCGTTGCGCGTCACGCAGCAATTTAGTTTCTAACGGATGATAAACCGTATCGAAGACGACGCTGCCTTCACGATGACATTCGGTTGGCCAAGGCGTTTCATCTGGTTTACCCATTCCTGCTGCGGTACCATTTATCAAGACATCGTAGCTCGTCGTTAATGCCTGTTCCATAGTCATAAACGTTGCGCCGACCTCTTGTGCTAATTCTTGCGCTTTGTCCGCCGTGCGATTCACAATAGTCACTCGCGCTCCACGATCGCACAGCGCGACACCGATAGCCCGCGCTACTCCGCCGGCTCCTAACACCAAAACATGACGATTGCGTAACTCTCCGAGTTGTTCTTCGAGGCAATGAATGACGGCATAGGCATCAGTATTCGCACCAACTGGGCGTAAATCGCGATCACGATAAACGGTATTCATTGCGCCTATACGTCGAGCTAAATCTTCGATGGTGTGCATTTGCCCAATTAACGACTGTTTATGTGGGATTGTAATCGAAAGTCCGTCAATCCACGAACCGCAGGCACGCCAGAAAGCCACCGGATCTTCTACGCGAAATGGCACATAGACGGCATTGAGTTGATGATGAGCGAAAGCCGTATTGTGAATAATTGGACTGAGCGAATGACTAACAGGTGAGCCAATAACTCCATAAATGCGTGTCTGTGCGTTTTGTTTGGTAACGCGATAGGTCCGCAATAATTCACCAACCGTTGGTTGTCCTGGCGCTGAGCCGACATCGCCATCCAAGCGGGCAAAGGTTAATGCTGCTCCCCACACACCTGCCAATAAACGCGTGGGCAAGCCGTGCTCGCCCATGGCAATCGCAACGAGCGGGCCAGTGGTATCAGTATATAACAATCGAATAACCTCTAAATCCGACGCATCACCAGCGCGAACAGCAATTTTAGCAATATCAGCACCAGCCGCACGCATCGCTGCAATTCGCCCAGGCACATCGTTACCCATGCCATCAAAATCATGGTAACTTAAAATGAGTTTCGTCTTTCCGCTTCGATTAAGTCCCAATTTTTGTAAGATGGGCCATTGAGCGAGTTCACAATCAATCCAAGCCACTCCTTTCCGCATCGCTTCATGATAATAGTTAACGCGATCTTCATCGGAAATCGCATGATCACCATTCTCACTACGATGACGAATGGTTAAAATGGCGGGCAATGCTAACTGTGGAATTGCCGCAATAACCGTTTTCGGATCTGCTCCATTCGCCACGCAGCTATCGAGGCGTATCTCAACTAAGTTAGCGCCTGCTGCATGGGCATGACGAGCTAAAGTAATAACGCCCTGGGCATCGGCCGCAGAAATCGGAACGACAATGTTGACCATTGCTGCACTATGATCGCGAAACGACCTGCTCCAAGTGCCTCCACGCTTCTGAACACATGGGTCAACCATCCGCAAACGCATGGATTGTTTGCCAAGTGCCTTGGCCATTGCATCGCATTGAGGTCTAACCAACGTGTGCCCTTCTTCCTGAGGACGCGATGAAAATCCACGAATACCAAGGCAAACAGCTCTTTAGCGCTCATGGCGTACCAGTGCTGCGCGGCTACCCCTGCACCACTGTAGCACAAGTCGAAGAGGCTGCGCGCAAACTGGGTTCGCCCGTGGTGGTCGTTAAATCCCAAATCCACGCTGGCGGTCGCGGCAAAGGCACCGTCTTTGCCGATGAAGCGATGACCAAAAAGGTCATGGACGGCGGGGTCAAAGTCGTCAAATCCCCCGAACAAGCCAAAGAAATGGCCGGCAAGTTACAGGGTAATTATTTAAAAACCATTCAAACCGGCGATGGCTGCAAGCAAGTTAAGACGCTCTACGTCGAAGACGGCTGCCAAATTGCCAAGGAATTATATTTCTCCATTTTAATGGATCGCGCTGCCGCTTCGCCAGTGTTAATTGTCAGTAGCGAAGGCGGAATGGACATTGAAGAAGTTGCCCATTCCCATCCAGAAAAAATTCTCAAAACCCATTTCGATGCCCATGCTGGACTTGGTGCTTGGCAAGCTCGTCGCTTCGGTTTCGAAATGGGGCTCACCCCCGCACAAATAGGAAATTTTGTTAAAACGGCTCAAGCATTAGCGAAATGTTTCCTCGAAACTGATGCCGACATGTTAGAAGTGAATCCGCTGGTCATTACCGCCAAAGATGAAGTCGTTGCCCTCGACAGCAAAATGTCATTTGATGATAATGCGATGTTCCGTCATCCCGAAATTCAAGCGATGTTGGATCCCAACGAAGAAGATCCGGCTGAACTCGAAGCGAAAGCCCACGATATGGCCTTCGTCAAGTTAGACGGAA
>SYDV01000115.1 GCA_005801395.1 Planctomycetia bacterium
AAATTGTTGGTCTTAGAAATTCACGCCAATTTGGCGGCCAACGACGATTTGGCACGTGGACAACCACGACGCTTACAGCTGCTGAAATGCGGGTGGGAACTCGAATTGTCCACCGATCAACCGTGTTTAACCAGTTCTTTAGGCGAGGTGGGCAATGAAGTCACCCGCTTGTTACAGAAAGTGGCAGATACCGTGAATGAATTGGCTCGGCGGGCACGTTTGGAGGCACCTTTGGGGCCCGAGGTGGTCACTGACTTAGTCAACCAGTACCAACTGGGACTTGCGAAACGTGAGAATTGATCGCAGTAATCATTCCTTGTTCGTTGATTCATACTTCCTTGTTATAGCTAAATCGTCTGGAAGCAGACGACTTGTATCCGAACTCTGCATAACTAGTCTCCGCACTTCCCCACGCAGGCCGGAAATAAAACCGGCGGGAGCTGCTCGTGTCCGAATCTGTTTCTCCTGATGCCTCTGACAAAACGGTGGCGCCACAGGCCCTAACGGGACCTGAGTTCCCGGTTTGGTTGCTTAAGCGCTATTGGATTCTGGCAACCATCGCCGGCGGCGTTGCGATTTCGTTTTTCTTATGGTTTCTAAGTGCATTCGACGACAAAGGTTATGCTCCTTTGCAACCTATCGCTTTTAGTCATCAACTACATGCCGGGGATTTAGGGCTCGACTGTGCCTATTGTCATTTCAATGCCGAACGCGGTAAACATGCCGGCGTTCCTCCGATGTCGGTTTGCTTAGGTTGCCATGCTGCGGACAAGGGTGCCGTCGGCGCGAAGAGTTCTGAAATCGCAAAGTTACTGTCGATTGTCGATAAGGGCTCTTACACGGATGAAGATGGCATTATTCGCAGTGGCGGCGTCGTGCATTGGAATCGCGTCCACAAATTACCAGACCATGTGTATTTCAGCCACGAATGGCACGTTAAGGCAGGCGTCGCCTGTCAGACCTGCCATGGTGCGGTAGAAGAAATGGCGGTTGTTCGTCAACACGCCACATTATCGATGGGCTGGTGTTTAGATTGTCATCGCAAGAGCAACTATGTGGGCGGCCCACAACATAATGGTAGTGCAGAATCGTTCACGGTAGGAACGGCAAATTACGATGTCGTCCGCCATGATTTACGTAATCCGAGAGATCCCGTGGTAACGTTTACGGATCGCTCGGTGAAAACTTCCGCAAAAGAGGGAGCCACCCATGCGCATGGTATGCATGGCGCTCATGCACCTAGCTCAGCGCATGAGCAAAAGCCAATTGCTCGGGCGTCGACGAATTCGGAATTTCTCAAGCAATTAAAAGCAAATCCAACGTTGCCACGTTGGCGCGTTGCTGATTTACCAGAAACCCACCGTGATGCGTATAAAGACCTGTTTGAAAAAGACAGTAATGGCGAGTTAATCGTTAATCTGTCTAAGACACTCATGAATGCACCAACACAGTGCAATACATGTCACCAATAAGCCGCAGCCAGCAGTCCGCCACGCGCACCAATAAGCGCGGGAAGCCTACCTTATGACCGATTCTCAGCCGATGAGCCCTTCGAAGATGCGCCAAGTATGGCGCTCGCCAGCCGAACGTGATACGGCAAATGCATCGAGCGATGAGTTCGGACCAGAAGTCGCACGTGCGATCGCTGATTTGCGACAGGCACATGGCCATTCCAATGTGAGCTGCCAAACGGATGGCAATACTGATGAAGCGTTAGCTGAATTACGCCGTGAATGGACGTCAACTTTACCCGCCGTGAATCGTCGCGGTTTCATGCAGCTTACGGGAGCCGCTGCGGTATTTGCGATGGTTGGTTGTTACAAAAAACACCCAGACACCATCGTGCCATATGCGTACCAACCCGAAGGTCACACCATTGGCAATGCGGTTTATTATAGTTCAACGCTGCGCGATGCAGGTCGGCCAATTGCCGTCATGGTCAAAACCTATGATGGTCGCCCAATTAAAATTGAAGGTAACCCAGACGTCGCGTTGACTCGCGGCACGGCTGATGTCCATACGCAAGCGTCGTTGCTGAATTTGTACGATCCAGATCGCATGCAAAATGGCCCACAACAACGTGATGGCGATAAATTCGTGTCCGTATCGTGGTCAGCGTTAGATGCTAAAATTGGTGAAGCATTAAAAAGCGGTGGTCGCATTGGTTTAATTACTGGTCCAATAGATGGCCCAGCAAATCGCGCTCTGGTTGACCAATTTACCAAGGCTTTTGGCAATTTAGTGACGCATGGCGTTCATGATACGCGCGCCGATGCGGCGTTTACTGCCAGTCGTGGTCACGTGGTTCGCCACATTGAAAACGCCACTACTTTGGTGACTTTTGGCGGCGACTTTTTGGCTGATGTGGGTTTAGACGAATTGGTCGCGTTCGGTGATTTCCGCCGCTTACGCAAACAAGCGGATAAATCATCCACTGCTGGACAAGTGATTAGTTTTGAAGCCGTGCTCAGTCAAACGGGCGCTGCCGCCGATATTCGCGTGCGGGTTGCACCTGATCGCTTAGCGCATGCCGCATGGGGCGTTGCTGAATTAGTTGCTCAAGCGACGGGCCAACAAATTCCAGTTACCATTTCTGCTGCGCTCAATGCCTTACGCGGTGGCAAAAAACTAGGTGAAGCATTAGGTCTTAAGACGGTCGACGGTAAGGACGTTATTGCCTTCACGGCAGAGCGCTTGGTTGCATTACGAAAAGCTAATCAGAATAGTTTAATTTATGGCGTGCCACATAGCACCGCGAGCGCGGGTGCGGCGCAATTAATGGCTGCTGTTCACACGCTGAATTCATTGCTTGGTAATGACGGAAAAACCGTGGTCGCGACGACCACGAGCACCGCCATTAGTGCATTTGTCGCCCCAGCATCAAATGTATTACAGGCCGCCGTACGTGGTGAATTGAGCACGTTGATTATTGTTGGTGTGAATCCGGTATTTGATGCGCCAGCTGATGCTGCGGCATTAGCCAAAGTGAAAACCGTCGTGGTGTTGGCTGATCGCCTGACGGAAACGGCTCGTTTGGCGCATTATGTGGCGCCAACCATGCATGGCCTCGAAAGTTGGGGCGATGCGGAATTACGGCCAGGCATTTACGCGCTGCAACAACCATGCGTTCAGCCGTTGTGGGATAGCCGCGCACAAGAAGAAAGCTTAATGGCATTTGCTGTAGCTGCGGGCGTTACCGTGGCGGCATTTAAACAAGACAAAATTGAATTAAAGTTAGTGCCGCAAAGTGTTGCTTCAGGCCAACCATTATGGATTGCAGCGGCAAATGGCGTGCAAAGTTGGCAACGCTTTGTCCAGCAAGTGTGGACGACTCAAGTGAAGAGCCTAATGAAAGCGGTCGCTGATGACCGCGCTTTCTGGCAAGGTGCTTTAGCTCGCGGTGTGGTCACCACGCCAGTTGCACCAGGAAATCTGGCGCCTTACGCCATACCAGCGGAATTAACCGCGTTGCCAACGCCCGTTGGCGATGGCGTTTTGCAGTTGGTTATCAGTCCATCGCGCACCATGGGCGACGGGCGTTGGTTGAATAATGCTTGGCTCATGGAATTGCCCGACCCCGTGTCAAAAGTTACTTGGGATAATTATTTGTCGTTATCAGCTGCTGATGCCAAGCGTTTGGGTATCGCGAATGATGACGTGGTGGAATTAAAGTCTACTGCTGTAGCTCTTAAATTCCCTGTCCATATTCAAGAAGGCCAACATCCAGGCACCGTGCAAACGTTTAGTGGTTGGGGCCGCGCCAAGGATTGTGCCGGTGAAGTTGCCAATGCGGTATTAAATGACGGTTACAGCGTTGCCGTTACGGGACTTGTCCCAGGCGCGGTGGTCGAATTAATTAAAACCGGCAAGCAATATACCTTAGCGAATATGCAGGGGCATAATCGCATGCAGGGGCGCGATATTGCGCTCGATGATGTGTTAGAATTGCACAATGCAGATCCCGGTAGTGTGAAACGTAAACACCATCGCGCATTGTGGGAAAAAGGCACTGACGGCAAAGAACATGGCCGTTTGAGCGTTCTTCGCACCAGTGTTGATTATGTTGGCCATAAATGGGGCATGAGCGTTGATCTGTCGAGCTGCATTGGTTGTAATGCCTGCGTGGTTGCGTGTAATGCCGAAAATAATATTCCTGTTGTTGGTCGTGATGAAGTCATTCGTGGACGCGAAATGCACTGGATTCGCATTGATCGCTACTACGTCTCTGAAGGTGACGATACCGACATGTTGGATGTCGATGTGATGCAACAACCGGTCATGTGCCAACAATGCGATAATGCGCCTTGTGAAGAAGCCTGTCCGGCCATGGCAACGATGCATAATGATGAAGGCATCAACGTAATGGTTTATAATCGCTGCATCGGTACGCGTTATTGCTCGAATAACTGTCCCTACAAAGCACGCCGATTTAATTGGTACGAATATGGCAAATACCGATTTGGACCACATGGTTCAGGCGATGCCTTTGGTCGAATTCAGAAAAATTTACTGACGGAAGGCTCTACCAGCTCGCAAGCTGAACTGACCAAGCATCCGTTGGAAATGGCGCTCAATCCAGAAATCACCGTGCGTTCGCGCGGAGTTATGGAGAAATGTAATTTCTGTCTGCAACGCACGCGCGAAATTCGTGATATTGAAAAACGTGAAAACCGTGCGATCCGCGATGGCGAAGTGACCACCGCGTGTGCGCAAACGTGTCCGACTCAGGCAATTGTCTTTGGCGATGTGAATAATGCTGAATCAAAAGTCAGTAAAATTTCGCAAGAAACACATGGCTACAAATTGCTCGACTCGGTATTAAATACTCGTCCAGCAGTGACTTATTTAGCACGTATTAGAAATCGTCCCGCAACGGCGGAAGAACGGAAAGCACTCGATGGCGGTGGCCATGCGTCTGCTGGAGGTACCCACTAATGACGACTCTGCAGTCGAATGATGCTGCCGAAGTGAAATTGACCGCCAGTCAAATCACCGACGACATAACCCGGCCAATTTTCACCAAGCCGCCACTCATGTGGCATGGTGCGATTGCTGCTATGCAGGGTTTGGCTGGATTTTTGGTGATCGCCATCGCGCTCTATGCGATTGAAGGTTACGGTATTTTTGGCGTGAACCAGCCGGTGAACTGGGGCAATGATATCACCACGTATATTTTCTGGATCGGTATCGCTGTAGCCGGAACGTTGGTGTCTTCGGTGTTATTCTTATTCCGCCAACAATGGCGCACGGCGGTTAATCGTTCGACGGAAGCAATGACCGTTTTCGCGGTGCAAATTGCCGGATTATTTCCGCTCATTCATACCGGTCGTCCGTGGGTAGACTTTTGGTTGATGCCGTATCCGAATGATCGGTTGCTGTGGCCGAATTTAAAATCAGCTATCGTGTGGGACGTCTTTGCATTGACCGCGTATGCCACCACGTCGATTATTTTCTGGTATTACGGATTAATTCCTGACTTTGCGACCGTGCGTGATCGTGCGACCAATAAATGGCAACGCATGATTTACAGCGTGTTGGCCATGGGCTGGCGCGGAAATGCGAAAGATTGGGTGCACTATGAACGTGCGTATTCGCAGTTTGCTTGGATCGCGACCCCATTGGTTATTGGTATGCATTCGACCATCGCGATTCTTGCGGCTGTCGGCAAAGTGCCTGGCTGGCATGCGACGATCTTTGGACCGTACTTTGTATCCGGTGCTATTTTCGGCGGCTTGGCCATGGCATTAGTCTTCCTGATTCCGATGCGTTCAATGCTTAAATTGCAGCTCTACATTACCATCGACCACTTAGAAAAACTGGCCAAGGTCATGTTGGTTTGCGGATTAATCGTTTCCTACGTTTACCTGATGGAATATTTTGCCGCTTGGTGGTCGGAGTCGACGTTTGAACGGCATCAATTTCTTTATCGCCCACTTGGGAATTGGTGGTTCGCTT
>SYDV01000116.1 GCA_005801395.1 Planctomycetia bacterium
GCCAGCATCAATTCGATCTAATGCCGTTTTGCGGATATATTCTAATGTTTTGTGATCAATGCTGCGTCCATCATGTTTCATAATTATTATACGGACGGGAATCAAATACGTTGTAGACTAAACTACTTACTAGGTAGTAAAACGGGTAATTTATGGACTCTGCCGTGGTCATGGGTGCGAGGGAAACGAGGTCGACCCAATTTGCGGCGGATGTGTTGGGCCACTAGTTTGTGATTCGCACAGTGTTTCACACGACAGAATCACGGCTATGGAATTGGAGTAAAGAAAGTGAAAGGTAGAGCGTCATCACCGTTTGTCCGTTCTTTGGGGGATATCATGTCTATCGCTGCCGCTGCTTCTGCCGCTTCAACTGCTTCAGTAGCTTCGCTTGCTCATCCGGTGGTGAGCGCTGATGTGGATGCTGGGCGACGATTGGTCGCTGCGGTGCGTGCCTCGGTTGGTCGAGCAGTGGTTGGTCAAGATGTGGTGGTGGAGCGCATGTTGATCGCGCTGTTTACGGGTGGCCATTTGCTGCTGCAGGGAATGCCAGGGTTGGCCAAGACGTTAATGGTAAATAGTTTGGCTAAGGCGGTCGCGCTGCAATTTGCTCGCGTGCAGTTTACGATCGATTTATTACCGGCGGATATTGTTGGTTCGGAAATACTTGACCAGGCCAGTGGCACGTTTCGCGTTCGGCAAGGGCCGGTGTTTACGAATTTATTATTGGCTGACGAAATAAATCGTGCTGCACCCAAAGTGCAGAGCGCGTTGTTGGAAGCGATGCAGGAACGTAAGGTGACGATTGGCAGTACGTCGTTCAAATTACCGGCACCATTTTTAGTGATCGCCACGCAAAATCCGGTTGAGCACGCGGGAACCTTTGAATTGCCCGAAGCGCAACTTGATCGATTTATGTTGTGTCATCGTTTGGGTTATCCCACGGCGGAACAGGAAAGTGAAGTGTTGAAGCGGCATTTAGGCTTTGGATTAAGTGATCACGGCGGCGGTGCGGTGCCAAAAAATGCGTTCGATGTCTTGGAAGGTGGCACGAGTTCGGGAGTCGAAGATTTAAGTGCGGCCATGCGCGCCGTATTGGGCGTGCATGTCAGTGAGGTGTTCCTGGCGCACACGGTTGAATTAGTGCGACGGACGCGTTCATGCCCTGATTTTGAATTTGGTGCGAGTCCGCGTGCTGGAATTGCGTTGACGCAAGCCGCGCGGGCACGTGCCTTTATTCACGGTCGTGATCACACGATTCCCGACGATCTTTTTGCTTTGGCTGAAGACGTTATGCTACACCGTTTGCGCATGACCTATGAAGCCGTGGCTGATGGGCGGCAGGCGGCGCAGATCTTACAACAATTATTGGTGCGAGTGGGCTAATTCGGTGAACGGACAGCCATTAACAGGACGTGAGTTTGAACTCGCGGTGCGGCGACTCGCTGACAGTTTGAGTCCTGGGCAGGATTTGTCCGGATACCTCGGCCAAGGCGTGGATTACGCTCAATCTCGTTTATTCGCGGATGGTGATCCGGTTCGTGCCATCGACTGGCGAGTGACCACACGTTCCGGAAAAACCTATGTCAAAGAATACGAGGCGCTGCAACGCCTGCCGGTGCAGTTGTTAGTCGATACTTCATCATCCATGCGCACCGCTTCGGTGTCGCCGGGTAAATACGAATTAGCAGTGCGACTGGCGGGTGGTTTGGCCTTGGCGGCTTTGAAAAGAGCAAGTCCGGTTGGTGTGCTGGGCTGCGGTGAAATGCCACTGCGCATGCCGTTATCGAGTTCGCAGGGACAAGTTTTTGTATGGTTGCATCAACTGCGAAAAAGCGCTGCTGGCCTCGGTACGGAGATCGGTGAACGCACTATGTTGGCACGAAGGGTAACGGAATTACGTTCGCTGCTGACGTGTCGTTGTTTGGTGTTGGTGATAAGTGACCTGCACGATCCCGAAGCTGTTACCGCGATTAAACGTTTGGCGGTCATGCACGATTGCGTGGTCATTCAACCACAGGATCCCGCAGAGTTATCCGTTGCCGGTGCTGGTATTATGCGCCTGGTCGAATCTGAAACTGGCGCAGATTTTACCGCGAGTGGTCGTGGTGGATGGAAAACGGCCGAACCGCCAGGTCGAGCATTGGCGCAAGCTGGCATTGATTATTTATTATTGCCGATTGATCGACCATTTATTCCGGTCGTGCGGCGATTCCTCTCCGAACGTGATCGACGGAGTCACGCACGATGAGACATTCGTTGCTCTTATTTTTATTAAGTACGGCTCTGATGGCAGCTGATCAAAGTCCCACCGTTGGTCGTGAGGGGGCGATAAGCGTCGTGTTGGCAAATCCTTTGCTGCAGCCAGTGCCAGTCGACACGCGTGCGGAATTAATTCTGCGTATTGCGAATCGCGTGCCGGAGGCAACGGGTACGCGCTATGATTTGCGTTGGATTGGCGCGGTTCCTGGGACCTACGATTTATCGCGCTACCTAGTTGACGCTGATGGCCGTCACCTAAGCGGCGTTGCACCCATTACGGTTACCGTGCAGTCATTGCTGCCGCCGGGATTTCCAGGCGATATTATTACGAATGAATTACCGGCTGGAACGCGCTTAGGTGGTTATCAATTAATCATGATCGGCATCGGCATCGTGTGGTTAATCATGGTGCCATTTTTGTGGCGGCGTCAGCGTCGTGCAAAAGTCGTGGTGGTGCCCGTGGTGGCATTGAGTTTGGCGGATCAATTGCGCCATTTAATCGAATGCGCGCAAAGTACCGGGTTGGATGCTGATGCGCAGGCACGGCTTGAGCGTTTATTGCTCGCGCATTGGCGTGAACGTTTGGGAATACAGCATCTGGATGCACCAGCGGCGATGCGGCAATTACGCCAGCATACTGAAGCTGGGGCATTACTGCGTCAGCTTGATCGTTGGTTACATGCTCCCCCGGGAAATGGTTCCGTGGATGTTCTGGCGCTATTAGCACCCTATAAAGAAACGCACACGGCGACTTCGACGGTGCGACCATGACGTTCGCCTATCCGACTTTATTGTTGTTATTAGCCGTGCCCTTTGCCGTGGCGGCGTGGGAGATTTTACGCCGAGGTCGACGCGTGCCGCTGCCGCTCGACTTCAGTGTCGTGCAGCACCGCCGTTGGTTGCATGGTTTAGTCATAGTTACTAATTTACTGCCTTCGTTATTGTTGGCGTGTGCTATTGTTTTATTGGCTCGTCCTCAACGTATTGCGGCGCCGCAAGTTGAACGTGTGCAGACCTCAATTGAGTTTTGCCTAGATGTCTCGGGCAGCATGATGTTTGAATTCGGGACTTCGACTTCCTTTGATTCAGCAATGGCTGCGGTCAGTGATTTTACCAATAAGCGTGTTGGTGATGCTTTTGGATTAACGATGTTTGGCGATGAAGCATTACGTTGGGTTCCTGGAACGAAAGATCTGGCGGTTATTCGTCAGTCGATCCCGTGGTTACGTCCAGATCAATTGCCTGGCCATTTCGGCGGCACGCAAATTGCAAAAGCCTTGCGCACTTGCCTGACTACGATGGATCACATTGGAACTGAAGACCATAATAAAGGCGACCGCATGGTGATATTAGTGTCGGATGGCCAAAGTCAGGATCTTACGTCAGAGACGGTTCCTGAACTCAGCCATGCTTTTCGCAGTCGAAAAATTACCTTATTCATGATTTATATAGGGTATGGCCAGCCGCAGGATGAGCTCCAGGCGATTTGTACAGCGAGTGGTGGCAGTGCCTTTACGGTGACCGATTCACAGGCGCTGACGTCGGTGTTTGCTCATATCGATAAAAAGAAACCAGCGACTTTTGCCGCGACGGCAGAAACTCGTGTTGATCATTTACGGCCATTCGCATTGGTTGGACTGGTGTTGCTGGGGTTGTTTGGTTTGACCGCACTTAAATGGCGATTTACGCCATGGTAATATCTGCCTTTAGTATTGCGTTGATCACGGCAGCGCTGGTCACACTGGGTGAATTATTTCACCATTGGCGTTGCCAACGAATTGCCCTGCTGGCATTTCCAGGGGGTATCCCGCGACCATGGACAGGCATTGCGCCCGTTTTACGAATAATAGCGGCATCCTTACTTGGTTGGGGTTTGGGCACGTTGTTGCTAACTAATGCTGGGGAACTCGCGGGAGAAATGCGACAAGCGGCGACGAAACGGTTGGTGATCGCGCTGGATGTGTCGCCTAGTATGGATTTACGTGATGCTGGACCTGATGGTAATGAAACGCGGGACCATCGCGCGCGTGATGTGCTACGTTCAGTGATGGCGCGTGCAGATTTGACTGGTGTGCGGATATCTATTGTCGCGCTCTATAATGGCGCACGTCCGGTGGTGGTCGACACGATTGATCCAGAAGTTGTGCGTAATGTGTTAGATGATTTACCATTAGAACATGCATTTACAGCGGGAAAAACCACGCTGTACGAGGCCATCACTGCGTGTGGTACTTTGGCACAGGGGGTTGCGGCTAAGCCCGGTGAACGGCCTCAACCCTGGCCGTCGGGTCAGGCGCGGTTAATAGTGGTTAGTGATGGTGATAGCGTCGCGCCAACTGTTGCGGCACGATTGCCGCCAGCCTTTGCGGGTACGTTGGTTATTGGAATTGGCGACGCAACGCGTGGTAAGAGTATCGCCGGACATCTATCGCGTCAGGAATCATCAACGCTGCGTCAACTCGCCGGGCGTTTAGGTGGAAATTATCATGATGCAAATCGTCGTCATGTGCCGACCGACATGTTAGGGGAATTATTTCCGACTCGCGGTGAATATAATCGTGCGGGATTAGGTGAATTGGCTTTGGCGGCAATCGCAATTGGCGCCGCTTTACTTGCCTTGTTGCCAATAGCACTTGCGCTTGCTGGCGCACCGCGTCCTGCTCAACCCTTAAATCCTGCTCACTCACTCAGTACCGTTCATCCACCGAGGAGATCCACGCATGCTGCGTAAAATAATTATCTTGGCATGGTGCGCGATGCCACTTATCGCAATCGCTTGGCATTATGGACCAGGTCAACCGGCATTGGCCCGTGATGTGGCAGCGGCCCATCTGACTTCCGCACGGGCGGCAGAATTACAGGCCGATTATGTAACCGCAGGACAGGCATTAGTGTCTGCGCTGGCGGCTTTGCCACCAGATGATCCTGAGCGACCACGCATCGAATTGGAGCAAGCCGTTGTTAACGCGGCGAGCGGTGATTTGTTGCAAGGCATGGAACAGATGAGTGATTTATTAAAACGACTTTCCGAACGTGGTCAGGGCGATGGAACCTTAGCGCGCGCGACTCGCAATGAACTCGGTCAGGCTCATTACCACGCGGCGTGGCTGATGCGTTTGGAAGGCGCTGGTACGGAAGAATGGACTGAAGAGGTCGATGCAGCGCGCCAACATTTTCGTTTGTTGAGCGAAACCGCCAGCGATCCAAAAGAGGAAAAAATCAGTGCGGAAAACCTGGAATCAGCGATACGGCTGCAACGCTTAGACTTGACCGAGCTCAAAGGTTTACCGTTACCAAAAAAGTGTTCAGGAAACTGTCAAAATTTGAGTCAGAAAAAACGTCAGCAACGAGAATCAAAAAGTAGCTGTCCGAATCCAGGGGAAAAGAAACCGCCTCAGGATATTCGGCAAGAAATGAAAAAAGAACGCGATGCCGGTACTGGTCAACGCGGCGAGGGCGGGTCATGACACAAGTGATGGGAATAACCATGCGTCAGTTAATTAATTCACGGTCTCTGTTGCGCTATCACCTGATCGTGCCGTCACTGTTGTTGCTGGCAGCGTTGGTGCAGGCAGAGGAAGCGAAGTCCGTCACAACTAAAGGCGGTGAGCCCGTTGCGGAAGCCGCTGAACCAGAGGAACCGCTGGTTAATAAATTGTTGGAACGCGAGTACCAACGCCTGCCGCCATTGGCTTTGCAAGCCATGGCAGACGTATTGGCAGGGACGGTGAAAGATGATGTGGCGCAACGATTCGCCACGGATTTACAAGCCGGTGCGTGGAAATCGGTGCAGGCTACATTGAAAAAACTCTCGCCCGAAGATGCGGCTAAAGTTTACGATCATGTTTTGCGACAATTGGTGGAAAATAATGGTAAGTTATTGCCTGGGGAGGTTATTGAGCTGGCGGAAATTGCGCCTGGGGAACTCAATGACATGCGCCTGACGCTGTTGGGCACGATTCTTAAAAATAGTATCGATTTGGTCAGCACGACCGGCAGTTTAGTGGCGCGTTTGGAAACCGGCACGGCACAATTTGGTGGACGTGACCCAGTGAATCGTGGTCGCGCAGCGGCATTATTGTTAGCGGCAAACCGAGTCATCGATGCTGGCGCATTTCTGCCGCCACTCGATGTGGCAATGGCAGCGAATGATTATCTCACCCTGGACTTGCATGCCCGTTTTCTTGCGGCCAATGGGCGCGAGCGAAAATTACCAGGCGAAATTAATAAAGCATGGGAATTAAGCTTGGCGATTCTGCAAGGTACGGATTCACAACCGGCGCAGGTTCATGCACGCACACGCGCTGCCGCACGTTGTTTATCGTTGCTCAACGACCTCCCACCAGCAACGGGAGACGCTTGGTTGCGCGGCATTTTTACCGCCAACCAAGCGATAGGCCAAGCTGTCTTTGCTGCGGTTGCTGATCAGACAGCCAAAAGCATGGCGGCACAATCTAAAGACGAGCGGCGTAATGCGTTAAAAGCGCAACATCGAGTGGTGAGCGCGCTATTGGAAATCGACGCCGTGCAAATTAAACGTTGGCGTACCACGCTGGATTTATTAACGCTGGGATGGCTCAGCGAAGCTTCGTTAGTGTATTTGGATGATAGTGATGACGTTGACTCGGAAAGTGAGATGGAACGGTATATTCGAGCACAGATGAAGCCGTATTCATTGCGGCCCAATCAAATGCAAACCTATCGGCAACATTTCCGCCGTCAGTTTCTGGAAAACCGTCGAAACGGTCGAAATAGCAATAATAGAAACAACAATGGAGATGTTCAGCCATTGCCGATGGCTGATTTGTTAGCCAACGCACCGACACCAGCATGGCTTGCTTTACTAGATAGCTCGCTGGCTCAACGCTTACGTAGTTTAGAGGGGGAGTTCGTCTGTCGCAGCGATGATCGCGAACGGGCTTTGGCACTTATTAAAGATTTGGCCACCGATGAACCTCAACGTGCGGCACGTTTAGCGCGCAGTTTGGTGCGCAGCTTTACGCGCTCGTTACAGCCAAAAGAGGACGAAAATGATGAAAATGGTAACCGCAATGCTTCGCAAACCGGCACTGGCATCCCGTTAACGCGCGCGCGGCAAACGCGGAATCTGGCACAGTTGGCGACATTATTAGCACGGATCAAAGAATTGTCGGTGTCACCAGTACCACCAGTTAATGTTATTAATGCTTTTGTCGCCTGTCACAGTCCAGCTGAAGTATTCCGTGCAGAAGACATGACTTCGGTGTTGGGTGATCCGAAAATATTGCCGAGTGATATGTTGGTTAATTTAGTATCGGCAATGCGTGGTCGATTGGCTGGCGCATGGCGTAAACCCACCGTTCAACAGCAGGCGAAAACCCAACGCAGTGATGCTGAAATTGTTGCTGAGGTGAAGCGTGGATATGAGGTGGCAAAAACGATTTGCGCGCAAGCAATAGAAAAAAATCCGAATGCGTGGAAATTAATTCAGATACAAGCCGCGTTAGATTTTGACTATGGTGAGTTTATTTATGGGCAACAGGCACCGTTAGCTGCCTATACCGCCTTACGAGATGCTGCTTTTGTTGGTTACGCCAAGGCCGCACGTACGTATGTTTCAGTCTTATCTGGCGAACAGAAGCCGGATGTTACGGTGTATTCCCAGTGGTTCGCAGCAGCATTAGGCGCGAGTGATTTAGCTTATTTGTCGCGTCAGCAAGAAGCCGACGGTGATCAAGTGGCAGCCGTGCGCGACGCCATCACGGGATTGCCAGGTCCGTTGGCGGGAACACACCGTGAATTATTTGCTCGCCAGGTGGTTCAAAGTCTGAGTGATATTAATGCGGAATTGAAACCCCGTTACCTGCGCCACGCCTTGCGTATTATTGGCGACAGCCCGCTGGGGGCGGAGGTCAAGAGAATCGTGGGTGACTACGATGATTTGCTTGGTGAAATGCAATTGGATTTGTCGGTCGACGGAGCAACTGCCGTTGGCCATCAGACGCCATTCGGAGCGAAATTCTCACTGCGCCACACGACCGCGTTGGGCCGTGAAAGCGGTGGTTTTTCTAAATATTTGCAGAATCAAGTGCCGGGCTCAAACGGCCAGCTGGTTAATTATCGCAACGATGTTGAAAAGCATATGCGCGAGATATTGAGCGAGCATTTTACCATTGATTCAATTACGTTCCATGCGGCGGATGTGGCGAGTCACGGATATGGTCGAAACGGGTGGCGTGAAATGCCCTTAGCATATTTAGTCTTGCGCGCCAAAGATCCATCCATCGATCGTCTGCCCAGTCTTCATCTCGATCTCGATTTTATTGACGGCCATGGCGCGGTTATTTTACCCGTTGCGTCGGGCGTGACGTTGATTGATGCACGCACTACATCATCACCACGCAGCGCCGAAGTCACGGGCGTTGATATGACGCTGGATGACCGTGAATTATCCGCTGGCACGTTGCGACTAGAAATACGCGCATTGGGCAAAGGACTACTTGGCGAATTACCGACGGTACTCAATCCAGCAGTGGCGGGATTTACCGTGGTCACGATTGATGATCGTGGTCCAGCGGTGTCGTCCATGGAGGTTGATGGTGCCACCGTGCAACCGTTGTGCGAACGTCTGTGGCAAGTGCAGTACGCGCCAAGTTCGGGAACAATCCCGACTAGTTTTACCTTTCCGGCGGTGACCATTATTGGCGTAACGGCAAAACTCCAACGTTACCACGACGCGGACTTACTCGACGCGACCGCCATGGAAACCCTCACGCCAAGCCAACCCTGGATGGTCGTTTTACGTCCGTGGATAATTACATTTGGATTAGGATTGTTAGTCGCACTTGCCGCCTGGTTCGCGCGTCGACATCGATTAGCCCAACCAATGACCGGCCCGCGCCACGCCCTGCCTGAACGTCTAACGCCATTCACCGTGTTGGCCGTACTTCGCGCAATTCACGCCGATGTCGCAATACCTATGGATGCTGCCGTTCGTATACGATTAGCAGTAATCATTGCCGACTTGGAACAACGCTCATTCGGTCGCAACGGTCAAGTGCCAAATGAAATAGAACTGGGCGCGTTGGCGCGGGAGTGGGTTAAATAATCCGACTTGTGCAAACCCGCCGATAGGTCAAGGGGACAAGCGGATATTGCTACGGCACACCAGGCAGGAGATTTTGCGCAGCAAGTTTTTTATCTAATTGATCAAGTTGATAATCATTGCTCCAAGGAAAAGTCACTGGTGCTTTAATGGCGCTGTAGGCATTTTTTGCGCATCCATTACGCAATTCGGCGATGACTTGCCGTATTCGTGGCAGCGATTCCTGGTCGTTTAGTAAAATCAATTCTTCAATGGCCTGGATGGTTCCTAAATGGTAGGGGGTGATTAAGCATTTACGCCAAGTAGTGATTAATAAGGCGCGATCGGCTGGTGATAATGTATTGAGCGATTCAGCGTTGTAATTGAGTATTGGCAGACCGATTCGGCTGACGAGCTCACTGATAATGCGCCCATCGGTTTCTGACGGATTATTCAGCTGTAAGCGACAGCGGTCTTGATCCCAACCCCAGGGAAGGGGACAGGCCCAAGAAATTCCAAGGCGCTCTTGCGTGGATAGCGATTGAAATAATGAATATCTGCTCGAATCGGGGTAGCGGTATCACCGGCGATTTTATTAAGCGCGGTGAGTGCATCTTTGATGTGCGGATCATGTTCCGCCTGAGCGCAGAGGGTAATAAATTCTGGACGCACGTACCAACCATAGTTGGCAATGGGTTTTCCTAAAAGCGCTAATGCACTGGTTACCACGACGTCTGGTTCGGAATGCGCCAACAGCGCATGTAATTCTTTTTGTTGTCGTGCGGGATAATGATGAAGTAATTCGTTGATGCTGGTCATGACTAAATGAGGATGAACGCTTGCTAAGTCTGTGAGCAGCAACGTGCGGTAACCGTCTGGATCCTGTAAACGAAATTGTTTACGCAGCCAACGATCCTGGTCGGTTTCCTTGATCGTCTGCAGAGAGCTGTTGTGAAGATCCGTCGTTGCAGCCGTGCTGTCCCAATGTTGACGTAGTTTAATGCGTCGGTTGGCGTGGTTTATCGCGGTGCGCAGAACGTCCTCATAATAGGTTTTAGAAATATTCTGATTAGCTTCAGAAGGAGCGGGTGGGCGCAGGGTAGCCAGGATATCCTGTAGCATCGTTACATCATTGTCGTCACCAAAATCGCCAAGCATTTCGCAGGCATTATCAATTAACAATTGTGAACGTTTCGTGATTTCAGCCGTTCTATCCCCGTGGGTACTGGGCAGAATGTTTTTCCAAAAGGCGTGCCAGCGGCCCGTTGAATTTTCTGGTGTGTCCGCAATCCAAACGGTTTTGGGAAAGCGATTCCAAATGAGTTTAGAAATCGCTTCCATGCGTAATTCAGCTAATACGCGAATGTTATTTAAAAAATAACCGCCACCTCGTAAAACTGGCAAGGAGGTCCAATGGTTATCCTGATTCACTTGCCAAGTGAGTAGATGATAAGCGGCATGCGAAGAGGTACCAGCTTGTCGAGACGAGAAATCACTAAGGTCCTCCGGATTAGGTGAATTTATTTCTATGGTTTCGACCGAATTGAGATGTTGTAGAGATTGCCAGAGGTGTAAAAATTCTGTCGCCGTCATCGGCACGTTGGCATAAGATCGGGCATTGGCTTTGGCGTGATAAAACCATTGGCGATCCACCGTCGCCACCTGGACGGAGGCCATGCCGTTTCTCCACTGTAGTAAAAGTAAATCGTGATTGAGGTACCCACGCAGGACTAAAACGTCGAGCGAGTTTGGTATCTCTTCATTAATCGGATTCCAGATTAAGCGCATGCGTTTGCGATGTTCGTCATCGCGTTCCGCTTCGAAGGCTTCCTGAGCGACTTGGAGCGGCGTGTGTTCAATAGCCGTCAACGACAAGCTAAAGCCAATGAAGATGAAGAGTAGGGGCGTGATCAGCATTAAATTTATTATGGGGTGAACGGAGGTTGGCCGATAATGTTCGGTGCCAATTTCGTTTGGCGGTATGAGACGGAGGCATTAAATCAAACGTTTAAATCGGAATATGGGAGGCTAATAAATTTGTTGTTGTAGGTAGTTGTAGGTAGTCGTTGTGTTCATTCGACCAGGGACATGTGTTCTTTGGAATTTCTCAATAATTAAATACTTTGCTGAACAGTTGGTTTTACTTCGTGCGCATGCCGTCTCTTGTGATCAAATTTATTCGCGTTAAGTACCTGCGCGTCTCATCCATCCTCCTCAATAAAAAGGACACGTATGCGTTTAATTCTCCTCTTGGCTCTGACGATCATGGCGACCGTTACGGCGGCTGATCTTCCAACTCACGACAGTGTTCGCGCTGCGTTGAAAACAATTGTTGCTGAAGGCAATGGTGGTTTTGGGTTGAACATGTGGGCAACCGTCGTTGATCGTGATGGTCAAGTGGTATTGGTTTGTCACAGTGGTGAAAATCGTGGCGATCAATGGCCCGGCAGTCGAGTTATATCGGCGCAAAAAGCGAACACGGCCAATGCTTTTAGCTTGCCTGGATTAGCATTAAGTACGGCGAATTTATTTACTGCCACGCAACCAGGCGGAAGTTTATATGGTTTACAGCACAGTAACCCAGTCGACACCGCGATCGCTTATGGTGGCAAGTCTAGTGATATTGGTAGCACCAAAGATCCGATGATCGGTAAAAAAATTGGCGGGGTCAATATTTTCGGCGGCGGCTTGGCGTTATATGGTGCTGACGGTGTTTTAATCGGAGCCATCGGCGTCAGTGGTGATTCATCCGTTGCCGATCATATCATTTGTTGGAAATTACGAACCGCGTTAAAATTAAATTTCGTCCCAGGCGGAATTAGCCCAACGGGTGACGACAATATGGTGTTAGATATTGTGAATGGCGTCAGTGCTGGTGGTTGGGGTCACGCGCTCACCACACCTGCGGCCAAAGTCATTGTTGATGGGCTGCCCAAGAGTCACCCCATTAGTAAAGTTGCAGGTAAGTAAAACGTAAGCTAAACGCCAGAACCCGTTGCTTTGAACACCGTCCGTCATATCGGACGGTGTTTTTTTTGTGACTTGTTAGAACCGATCACCTATTTGGATCAAAAATAAGGTAGTTAGTTTACCAAATTTTAAACAAAGTTGTAATGCCGGTTGTTTATTTCA
>SYDV01000117.1 GCA_005801395.1 Planctomycetia bacterium
AAATGATCAGGCAGGACTTCCGGACTTCCCGACTCCCGGACTTCCGGATCGGACTTCCGGATCGGACTTCCGGATCGGACTTCCGGATCGGACTTCCGGATCGGACTTCCGGATCGGACTTCCGGATCGAACTTCCCGATCGGACCCCAAAATTGGCACACCAAACGCCTCTCTTCCCTTCGTTAGCCGTGTAGGGCCCCAACCTGTCGTAGGTAACGACAGCCGTGTTGGGGAGTGCAACGCCAACGACCAGGAGAACCCAGGTGGCCCAGGCTTTACCCGCTATGATGTTGACCACCGCGCAACGGCTGAGTCGCAAAACCGAGTTGGTCTTTGCGATTGGCGTGGTCGCGATCATGGCCATTTTGATTTTGCCCATCCCAGCTCCCCTGCTATCGGCACTTATCGCCATCAATTTAGCCGCCTCGTTAATGATTCTGTTGGTTGCGGTCTATGCCAAGGAACCTCTCGAATTTAGCTCCTTCCCCAGTTTGCTACTGATCACCACCATGATGCGCCTGGGGCTCAACGTCGCCTCAACCCGCCTCATCTTGCTCACTGGTACCGGCGGTAGTGTTATTGAAACCTTTGGTGACTTTGTCGTCGGTGGTAATTTCGTTGTCGGTGTCGTGATCTTTTTAATCCTCCTCATTATTCAATTAATTGTCGTCACCAAAGGTGCTGGACGTATTAGCGAAGTCGCCGCACGTTTCGTACTAGATGCAATGCCTGGCAAACAAATGGCCATTGATGCCGATTTAAATGCCGGACTCATCAGTGAAAAACAAGCTCGAGAACGACGCGAAAAAATTGCTTCTGAAGCAGAATTCTATGGTGCGATGGATGGCGCTGGTAAATTTGTCAAAGGTGACGCCATCGCTGGATTAATTATCACGGTGGTGAACATCGTCGCCGGATTTATTATTGGTATGACGATGATGAATATGTCAGCAGGAACGGCTTTAGAAACGTTTGCTATCCTGACGATTGGCGATGGTTTAGTCAGTCAAATACCTTCGCTGCTCATTGCTATCGCCTCTGGTTTATTAGTCACAAAAGCACGCAGCAATGACACGATCGGAACGGAATTGGCCCACGAATTTTTCATTAAGCCTAAAGCCATTTTAGTTACGGCTGGTATGGTCTTGTGCTTGGGCCTCGTACCCGGCATGCCATTGTTCACCTTTTTCTTGATCTCTCTTGGTTTATTATCCATTTGGCGCCTCGTACGGAACAATGAAGAAGAAAAGGCCACCATCGCAGATAAGAGTCAACAGGAAGCGGAAAAACGCCCGGAAGAAAAAGTCGAAGACATGTTGGTTTGCGACCGCTTAGGAGTCGAAATTGGTTATCGTCTCATTCCGCTGGTCGATAAAGATCGCGGCGGCACGTTACTTGAACGCATAACCACGTTACGCAAACAACTCGCACGCGATTTGGGCATCTTGATTCCGCCAATTCGCATTAAAGACAATATTCAACTCGCTCCTATTGCGTATCGCGTGTTATTGCATGGCCAATCAATGACGTCTTATGAATTACATCCAGATCGATTACTCGCCATTGATGGCGGTGGTATTTCACACCCAGTGCATGGCATCACCACCAAAGAACCTGCGTTTGGTCTCGATGCTGTTTGGATCGAACCTGGTCGCCGCGCTGAAGCGGAAGCCGCTGGTTATACCGTCACTGATCCCGCATCAGTCTTTATTACGCATTTGACTCAAGTACTCAAATCACATGCCTCGGTGATGCTAAATCGCGAAGACGTGCAAGCGATGCTCAACAGTTTAAAACGCGATGCTCCCGTATTAGTGAAAGATATTGAAACCAATGCGAAATTAGGCGTGGTTCAAAAAGCATTAGCTGCGTTACTCGAAGAACGTGTACCCATTACGAACCTCGAAAAAATTCTTGAAACGATCGCCGATCAACCAACCGCCGATCCACTCGCCATCGCCGAACACGCACGCGCACGCATGGGACGCAATGTAGTTGCCCCTTATCTTGACCCGGCTGGTAAATTATTCGCTGTTATTTTAGAACCCGCTACCGAACAACGCTTGTCGCAAGCCATGTTGGCCGCCAATCAAGGCGGTGGACTTGGCATCGCTCCCAATGAAGCGAGCACCTTGGTCGATCAATTAGGTAAACACACGCAAGAAGCACTCGCTAGCGGACATGATCCGGTTCTGCTAACGACCGCCACGTTACGCCGCAGCTTGCGCCAAATCACCAGTCGATTCTATCCCGACCTTGCCGTCATCAGTTATAGTGAATTAGTCCCTGGCATTAATGTTGATGTCGTAGGAACACTCACGCTAACGGCCAAACCATGAATTTTATCACAACTTTTATAGCTCAAGAAATGAAAAGGATTAACCCATGATCGTTCGCAGCTACACCGGTCGCACCGTCCCAGAAGCCTTAGAAAAAGTTAAGAACGATTTGGGCGATAACGCCCTCATCATTGAAACACGAACGATTAAAGAACCAGGATTATTAGGACGCCGCAGTGGTTACGAAGTCGTCGCCGCTTCGGACGACAGTGGACCACGCCCGACGGTGCGCACCGTGGTGCCGACGCCACCCGAAGAACCAAGCGTTAAATCCTGGAAACCAACCGCCATAGATGCACCAATTGCCAATCAAGCCTCGTCACTTGCGCGCGAACGTGCCGACGACGCTGCTGCCATCGCATTAGAAGAAGAACTCGCCACCATTCGCAAACAATTATCGCGTCTTGCCAGCGGCCAAAGCACACCGCGTGCTCATTTAAATGACGATATTGCCAACAGTCTAAATGAGACTGAATTACCAGGCGAAATTATGGCCGAATTAGATGAAGCGATGGCGCGTACGAATAATCGCTTACACATTAGTAAACATCGTGATTTCCTAAATTTACTGATGGCACGCAATCTTGTTTGCGCTGGTGCCATCGACTGGACCACCACGCAAAAATTAATGCTCGTTGGTCCCACAGGCGTGGGGAAAACCACAACCCTCGCGAAAATTGCTGGCGATTTGGTCCTGAAGAAAAATCGTCGCGTCGCATTGATCACCATCGACACCTACCGCGTTGGCGCGCAAGACCAGTTACGCACCTACGCCGATTTACTCGATATCCCCTTAGAAGTCGCCACGACCCCAGCGCAATTCGGCGCGCTCATGCGACGCTATGAGTCCTACGATAATATCCTCGTCGATACGGCGGGACGCAGCCCAGGCGATGCCACGCGCATTCATGAACTCAAAGCCTTTTGCCGCGCTTGCAGTGGAATGGGTGTCATGCTCGCCGTCGCAGCAACTTCTGGTCGCGCAGAGTTCGCTGCCGTGGTCGAACGTTTTTCAATTCTCCCCATCGCCCACGCTGTCATCACCAAATTAGATGAATGTGCCGCACCAGGTCGTTTATATGGCTGTCTACGACGTCATCGCCTACCCATTAATTACATCACCAATGGCCAAGAAGTCCCTGATGATATTATAACCGCTGAAAGTTCGATCATCACCAGTCGCGTATTACCATTGTCAGTCGGAGTCGCTTAACCTATTCTCTCACTTCTCTTGGACCGACCCTTAGTAATGAACGACCAAGCTCGCAATTTACGTCGCTCAACCGCCATCCCCGAGGCGGTATTACCGCCATCATTACCGGCAGTGGCCATTACCGGTGGCAAAGGTGGAGTCGGAAAAACCTGTTTGGCGGTAAATCTCGCGTTATTGCTCGCGAAACTAGGCAAGAAACCATTATTAGTTGACTGTGATTTAAGTCTCGCCAATGCCGATGTTTTATTGGGACTTAATCCGTCGGCGACGCTATTCGAAGTTCTGACCGGATCTGCGCCGATAAAAAATGCCATTGTCGAAGGTCCAGGCGGCATGGGTTTTATTCCTGCTGCCAGTGGTCGTGATGAATTAACTCGCTTAACCCAAAGCCAATTAGATTCGCTCATCGGCGGCCTCAATCAGGTTGCCCATGGCTATGATCTGTTGGTCATCGACACCCCCGCTGGCATTGGCCGTGAAGTTATAACCCTGCTGCGCGCCTCGCGCACGGTCGTGGTTGTGGTCACACCCGAACCTACATCGCTCACCGATGCTTACGCATTAATTAAAGTGTTAGAAAATAGTGATCCAGGCCGCGATATTCGTATCGTCATTAATATGGCCAACCACCAAGATGACGCCTTACAAGCCTTCGCCCGTTTGAAAAAAGTCATCGCCACTTATTTACATCGCGACATCACCTTACTCGGCAGCATCCCCCGCGACCGCCACGTCGCTGAAGCCGTGCGCAATCGCACACCTTTCGCCCTTGGCCACGACACACCAGCCTTGCTTGCCTTACGCGCAGTTGCAATGCGTCTTAAAAACGAAGCGTGGCGCGATAAAAAATAAAAACAGAAGTAGAACGATAAACCGTCTTCTGTCTTTATTTACACTTTAATACCAATTCTGATACCAATTCCGAGTCAAACATGCCGGATGTAAGAAAAGAATGGATTAACAGGAGGAACGGAGAAACGGAGGAAGAGGGAGGGAAGACAAGTTCATCGCGATGTTTTCTCTCTCGCCACGGTCTTGTCTCCCCCTCCGTTTCTCCGTTCCTCTTGTTCATTCCTTCGTTTCTTAGATCAGGCATAGTTGACTAAAAATTGGTATAACAAAAAAATGAGGGGATCGGTAAACCGATCCCCTCACTCATTCGCTTATTATTCAGCGAAAACGTTAGCCGTTACCTGACAGTCCTAAACTGCTATACGGTAACACCCCTGCAGTACGTGCAGCTGCAGCCTGAGCACTGACAGCATCCTTATCCTTCTTTGACTGACTCTTTGGCACAGTTGCAGTGGTATTCATAACCGTGGTATTTCCAGCCGCATCGACCACCGTAACAGTGACGAGATAAACTCGTCCATCGCCGCCGCCTGCTCGTTCAGCACGTAAATTCAATCCCACGATGGCACCAGCTGCATTGCGAATAATTTCCGCATCAGGACCAGTCACGCCGTCACCATTTCCATCGAGCACTTCATCTTGAGTAACAATCATAGTGACCGTCAAACCTGCAGTTCCTGCATTATCCGAGAGACCCAGATTTAATCCCACATTCACCATTTGATGATTAGGCGGCCACAAACTTGCGGTAGCTAGACTGAGGGTAACCACTGGTTTTTCACGATCCTCGACGTTCACGGTAAAAGTTGAGGTTCCCACATTACCCGCTGCATCCGTAGCGGTCACAGTTACCAGCGTTGAACCCAGTGGGAACACGCTGCCCGAAGCAATATCAGACACTAAGGTAACGACTCCCACATTATCGTTCGCACTTGGCGAGAAGCTCACCACCGCGGTCGAAACGCCAGCATCCGTTGGCACCGTGATATTCGGAGCAACCGCAACCACTGGATTTTCACGATCTTCAACGGTCACGGTAAAGGTCGAGGTTCCTACGTTACCAGCCGCATCCGTAGCGGTCACAGTTACCAGCGTTGAACCCAGTGGGAACACGCTGCCCGAAGCAATATCGGAAACCACGGT
>SYDV01000118.1 GCA_005801395.1 Planctomycetia bacterium
AAAATTGACCAATGATTATGGGCGTACAGTTTATCCTGTAAGGTTGCCAAACGCTCAATCCCCTGCGCTAATAATTTCTCCGCATGTTCTTTATCGCGAATCCCACCCGTGTCAGCCGGATCATAGTCACGTATTTTAAAACCTTTACCCTTGGTCACGCGATATGGTTTTAAAAAGTCATGGATTTTTGACATAACGACTCCGGTTTTATCAGTCTAGAAAAAATAACGCTGGGTTACAACCCAAAGGTTGGATGGAAAGTTATTTGACCCAAGCACGCAAGGGATCACCGGCGCCTGGGGTTAGGGGATCTCCGCCGTCGCCATCTGCGGAATAAAGATCATCATCGCCTAATTCAGTGAATCCGTTAACTGAAACAGGTTGTCCGTCACAGCCTTCCGTAACCAGGGCGCCTGGTTTACGCCCGGATCCTAGAGCATATTTTAACTTTTTCACATGTGCATCACCAAAACACGCCAGAATTACTGATGTGGTCATCCAGGGGTCGCTATGAGCCATTGGGTCACGATCAGCCAAAATCACACGTGCACTTGATGGATCTAATGGTGTGGCCCAATCATAGGCATAGGACACCGCAGCATCCGCTGCCATACCCCATTGCGAGCCTTGGTTCGCCAACTGCGGTTTTATTTTCGGCGCGGGAAACCGCGAGGCCGGACATTTCGCTAAAAAAGCCGGAATTGAAAGAGATGCGAATACAATTTCAAACTTACGGCAAGTCACCACTCGCGCTGTATTCGCCGTCATCGTATGATCGCCGGTAGATAGGTCAGGCGTAATGGACTTTTCGCTGATTTCGAAAGTCATTATGGCTCCAACTATATTCGCCTGATGCTTACCGCATTGTGCCAATAAAGTTCCATTTTGTACGATTTTATAGCCATAATAACCAACACCAACGACCACAGCACAACTAACAATAACAATCATAATTCCCAGTAAGGACGAACGGCCATGGTGATGGTTCCAGTTTGATGGTTCTTCATCCGTCATTGTTATAGCCCAAATTAAAAAATCGTCATCTGTTGGCCCTTAATCGCGTCGAAATCCACATCTTTCGCGTATTGGCTATAGGTCTTCTCCCATTTTTTGGCGTAGACGTGATCGGCAAATTCTTTGAGGTTCACGCAGTCGGCTTTGCAGTACGTGGTTAACCGTTGGTAAGCGGCTTGATCGCCACCTTTCCAAGCGCCCCACAATTGAATCGCTTCTAGTCCACGCATGCCTTTAATGTCAGCAGCGCGGACAATGCCGATCTGTTTTTCCATGTCCTTTAGGCCACCGTTAAGCCCCATTGACCGAGCTGGCCATAACAAGTCGAGATGTGGTTGTTCAAAGCGAAACTGCGTATCGCGAAATTGTTTTTCAATGAAAGGGATATCAAAGTTGGCGCCATTAAAAGTTACCACCAGATCATAGCCCTTTATCGCTTCGCGGAATTTTTCTAAGACCTCATCTCCAGGCATGGGACGGCCAGCGACAAATACTTTTGCTCCGGTGCCATCAGCCAGACCAATGACCGTGATTTGATCATACCCAGGTGTCAAACCGGTCGTTTCGATATCAACCAGCGCAATGCGCGATAATTCGCTATACCCTTGCCACAAGCGCCACAGTTCACGGTCAGGCCAATTGGCCTTAAACCAGGCGGCGTCTTTGCGTGCGACCGCCTGCTGCGCGACATTAACCGCTTCAATTAATTTTTGCGAACGTGACTGTCCCATCACTTCGGCAGCTTCACCGGGATGCTTGAGTAATAATTCCCACGTGGTTAAGCCTTTGCCCCACAATGCTCGTTCAATTTCTTCGGTCATACTTTTCGCAAAAATAAAACTTTTTGTCAGCACGATATTCTCCCATGCGTCTCGCCACATCTGGCACTTATCACTACCTTCGTTTTACGATGGCATCTGATCGGATGGCCATCGTGTGTGGCATCCCAACAGAACAAGTATGGTCTAAAGCAGCAGTTATAAAAATACCGTGTGTGACTGATCAATAAATGAATTAGTCGCTCAAAACGTCACATTTCTGTGGCTTATACGCACTGTTTGCCTAACGCCGACAGCTGGCTTGTGACCATTCGTTCACCTTGCATACTCCCGACCATGGCACGGCCCCCCAAAGCACGCGAACCACTTAAACTAGCGGCACTCGAACTATTTGTTGAACATAGTGTCCACGGCACCGGCATTCGTGAAATTGCCAAACATGCCGGCTGTAGTGAAGCTGCACTCTATCGACATTGGGCAAATAAAGAGGCACTCGTCAGTGCTTTATTTACTGAACATCTTAACGAAGTGCGCAAATTAATCGAAGACGCCATTGCCAAAGAGCAGCATATTGAAGGACAAATAACGGCAGCCTGCCGTGCGTGTTACAAATTATATGATGAACAGCCAAAAGTGTTTCGCTTTGTGTTGCTCGTCCAACATGAAATGGCAAAAAGTATCCCGCCTGATGTCCGTATGCCGCAAGATGTCGTCGGCGACCTCATTCGCCAAGCGGCCGCACGCGGAGAAATTGCAAAACTTGGAAAAGATGACGCCATTATTTTTTCCGCTGCCGTCATCGGTATATTTTTAGAAACTGCCGTTTACGTCCTGTACGAACGCATACCCGGTCCTCTGTCGCGTTATGTTGACAGTGTATCGCAGGCCTCATTACGAGTTCTCAGAAAACTATAATTTATGGCACGGCCTGTTCGCTGGGTATGGACACTCTCTGGCGTGTTCATCATCGGTTTATTTTGCCTCGTCATACTCAATGGTTGCGGAACCTCGCGTGCCGCAGGTATTCAAGCCGATGGACGTTTGGCCCCCTGCCCGTCGTCGCCTAACTGCGTTTGCTCCCAAGATCCGGACAGTGCCCATCAGATTGCCGCAATTACCTATACCGGTGAGCGCAGCGATGCGCACCGACGATTACTCGCTGCGATCGCCACCATTCCGCGTAGCGAAATCGTGAACGATAGCACCGTGAACCAAGGCACTTACCTGCACGCCACCGCCACCACGCTCATCATGCGCTACACGGATGACCTCGAATTTATCATCGACGATGCCAACAAGCGCATCGAAGTCCGTTCTCTTTCGCGCATTGGCTACAGCGATCTCGGCGTCAACCGCCGCCGGGTTGAAGCGTTACGTGAGGCATTTGGTAAGGCGCAATAAGTCAAATAATTCGCTTATTCTCTTACGATCTGCATTACCTTAAAACCCAAAAAAGAACTCAGCGCGAGAAAAATTAATAGCCAGAAAAAGTGAAAACCACCACGCTCCCGAACTTTGATCGGACTGGAACCGGGCAGATACGTTACCCACAACTTTCCATTTGCGGGCTCTCTCCAGGTCTTAGGAAATTCTAACGCCGTTAATACTTGTTCGCCCTCTGGACCAGGTAGGGTAAATTGCAAGCCCTTCTTCTCAGTACTTCCACCTCTCCGTCCTCGAGAAGTGGTATCATATGAATCTATGATAACGACTTCCACATCTTTGCCAGAAAATAGAAAACGAATTTCAGTAATCGAAAAAATAAACGCTAAAAACGTTGCAAATAATAAGCCAAGCCAAAACGCCATGACTTTGGTTTCATCCGATTGATTAAACATATTTTTCCTTGGAGCGGGAAGTTATCGACCAAAATCAATACGCAACCATAGATCCCTTGGGCTCGTTTAATACGCTGTCTGCATCCTATCGCTGCTCATTAACGCAACACCCGTCCACTGCCTTTCCCGCCAAAGAGCGCATCTGCTTCGGCCAATGACACCAGATTGAAATCATGGCTGATGCCCTGCTTAACGCCGGGTTGAAGCGTTACGTGAGGCATTTGCTAAAAATCAGTGATCCATCACTCGTTCAGTAAAGTTTACCTAGAAGACGATTGATTGGAATTCACACCCATCGGTTTAATCGATAGATGATGATGATGATAAATCAAATACAAATCGTGATGAAGGCTCCCTATAAGCTGCTTGTAGGAGAACCGCCATCATCACCACTTTTCCACCACCTCCCGCTCAAGTTGAGTTACTGCGGACCCGAAGAGTCGATCCCACACAACCACCAGATCGCGTTGCTGCATCTCCATTGCGTGATCCTGGGGACATCGCTCCCTTGATAAAACCACCACAAGATCACGTGCATTTGAGCGCCGAAGCACTGCTTCTTTTACAACATTATGAGCGCAGCCAACGTCAAAACGGCTCTACTTACTTTGCTCCTAAT
>SYDV01000119.1 GCA_005801395.1 Planctomycetia bacterium
AAATTTATATTGCTTACTGTCTCTGTACACGCGGTAGTGAAAAAATGCATATCGCTGCTTGCGTAACGCAAGGCGACGGAGATTTCTTGATGATCGGTCGAAATGGCATCTTTTATGATCGACAAGGCCGCGACTGGGATGCGACCGTGGTAAAAATTATTGATAACCCCGTGAGTATTCGTCAGGCATTTTGGTCACCATATAAAAAATTCGTGCGCTTTATTGAAGAACAAATCGCTAAACGCGCCGCGACCGCTGAACAAAGCTCAGAAGCGCGCCTGCAACAAGCAGCCACCAAGACCGTTGATGCTGCACATCAAGGAAAAGCGCCTGATGAAAAACCCACGTTCGAAGTGGGAACCGTAGCCGCACTTGGTGTTGGTTTAGGTGCCATCGGCACGATTTTAGGCGGCGCTATTACTGGTTTTCTTGATCTTGGTTTTTGGATGCCCTTGGGCATTTTCGGAATCATTTTATTAATTTCCGGCCCCTCGATGGTGATTGCCGCTATTAAATTACGCCAACGCACGTTGGGACCAATTTTGGAAGGTGCTGGTTGGGCCATTAATGGACGCATTAAAATATCCATGGCACTGGGACGTGCTCTGACCGATGTGCGACAGCTTCCTCCTGGAAGTAGTCGTTTATTGCATGATCCTTTTGCCGATAAACATGCATGGAAACGCAATGTTATTATTGTTGGGCTCGTGGTGCTGACTTTTTTAGGTGGTATTTGGTGGCAATGGCCCGCTATTTCGGCGCAGTGGAAAGCCAGCATAGCACCGGGTAATAAAGAAGTCACTCCTCCCCCGGCAGCCACTCCCGTGACAGCGCCAACCCCGTGACCAAAGCGCCTGACGCCACCGTCATCAACCAAAATGGACAGCTAATAAAGCTGTCCACGCTGTGGGCTGCTGGTCCGCTCTTATTGGTTTTTTACCCGCGCAACGAAACCCGTGTCTGCACGGCGCAGTTGTGCGACTATCGTGATCGTTTAGCTGACTTCACCGCACTGGGCGTCCAGGTAGTCGGGATTAATCCCGGTTCCGCCAAGCAGCATCAGCACTTTGCCCACGCTCACGGTTTTACCTTTCCCCTCTTCAGTGATCCGAACCACGCTTGCGCGCGCGCCTACGGAGCCGCTGGGTGGTGGGGAACTCGAAGACTCAGCGTGCTAATTGATCAACAGGGCCAAGAACGCTGGCGATTATTGGTAAATCCCTTTACTCGTCCGAGTGCAGACACGCTGCTACGTGGCATTCAACCGCACCTGAGCACCAGCTAGCAACTAGTCCTAGCTGGCGTCATGGTCATTTAGCGGAATACTTACAACATGGGTTCCGATACTCCGCCGAATACACCACAACCAACAGCACCAACCAGTGAACTACCAACGGTGCCTATCGCATCCGCTGGTACGCCGACGAGCGAACTGCCAACCGTGCCGATTCAGATCGATGGCAACGCTCCAACGCAGATTTCCCCCAGCGTGATGTCGGCAGCAACGGTGACCGTGCAGGCGGGCCTTAGTCCAGCGCAAAACAATAACCATAAAGCACGTCAGCCCCCAGAAATTATTGCTGGCTACCGCCGCCTGCGCGTCTTGGGCGCGGGTGGCATGGCCCAAGTATTTGAAGCAGAGCACACCACGTTGGGTCGTCGTGTTGCTCTTAAATTGCTGAAACCCGCCGTCGCAGACAGTGCCGATTTTTCGCTACGCTTTATTCGTGAATCTCATGCGATGGCGCAAGTCAAACATGACAACGTGGTAGCCATTTACGATGCCGGTGAATTTGATGGTTTCATGTATATGGCGTTGGAATTAGTGACTGGCAGTGATTTACATAAAATACTTAAACGCCGTGGACGTTTGCCGGTTGACGATGCCGTTGGTTATATGATTGGTTGCGCCAAGGGACTTAGCGCTATTCATGCCGCCGGGTTAGTCCATCGCGATATTAAACCCGCTAATATTTTCGTCGATCGCGATGGTCAGCCTAAAATAGGTGACCTTGGTTTAGCCCGTGCGGCTGATGGCGAAGATCGCATGACCATGACCGGTACGTCCTGGGGTACGCCCAGCTACATGTCACCAGAACAAATTAAAGGTGTGGCTGATCTCGATATTCGTGCGGACATTTATTCTCTCGGCGCCACGCTCTATACCTTACTCGCTGGGATTGAACCGTACGTCGGCGAAACGAGCTATGTCATCACCCACAAAGTATTAACTGAACCACCACCCGATCCACGCACACATGATAAAACCTTGCCCAGCACCGTGGTGGCAGTCATCTCCAAAGCGATGGCCAAGGATCGCGAGAATCGCTACCAAACGCCCCAGGAATTCCTTGAGGATTTAGAACGTCTGCGCGGTGGCCAACGATTATTACACACCGTTCCGATGGCCGCGTCAGTAGAAGCATCGCGCGCAGAAATTATCGCTGCTTCGCTCCCAGGTACGCGCGTCACGACTGGCGCCAATAAACGTCCGCCCAGCGTAGATCCCTTTGTTTTTAAAGTTATCTCCATGCTAGTGGTCGCCGGCGTCTTAGTGGGCGTGTGGTATTCGATGCAGGGCATGTCGTTTGGTACGACTCAGACAAAAGATATAAATGAGACACCCACATGGGCTACGTTAGTCACTTATGACTCCCAAGGGAAATCGGCTGACGCCAATATTCTTGGTGTTCCTGTACGATTTCGTTTTTGTACCCCTGGGTCATTCCAGATGGGGAGTCCCGCCAACGAGGCCGGACGACAAGCATATGAAAATATGCACCAAGTAACGCTCGATAAAGGCTTTTGGATGTTGGCGACTGAAGTATCCCAGCCGCTCTACCAAGCGGTCATGGGACAAAACCCCAGTAGTCGTGTGGGTGATAATTTACCCGTCGAAGGAGTGAGTTGGAACGAAGCTCAGCAATTTTGCGCGAAACTCAAAGGCCTCGGCATCACCGCGCAATTGCCAACCGAAGCGCAATGGGAATACGCCTGTCGCGCCGGCAGCGACGGTCCTTTTTCCGCGCAACCAACGCCCAATAAACAGGGTTGGATGGCACCGCCTGAACTCGCCACGATTTGGCGCGAAGCTGCCAGCGATCCCGTTGAAGCCGAAGCCGCCGCCATGCGCTGGATCAGCCAACGCGTCGGTGATGGTGAACTCGGCATTAAACCCATCGCGACTCTCGCACCCAATAAATTTGGATTATCCGATATGCACGGCAATATTTTAGAATGGTGCCGCGACGCCTGGGACGGCCAAGCATCCTACATCAACGACCCCATCACGAATCCAGAAAACACCACCGGCGGATTATCCATCGTCCGTGGCGGCTGCTGGTTCTACCCCACAGAACGCTGCCGCGCCGCCCAGCGCCAAGGATTGCCCGCCGACGCCGCGTTGAATTATGTTGGGTTTCGATTTGTGGTTGAGTGATTATGAAATTAGGCGGAAAGCAGTTCGATGATGCGAATGATGAGGGTTCTCCCTTAGTTGGTGGCTGCATGTTCGAAGGCGTTGAAATAAATGCTCCTATTGCTCAAATTGCGATTCAACGGCAGGGAAATAAGTCTCCACATCGGATTCGACATGGCGTAAATGTTGACAAGACTACCGAAATAATCCCATTACCTAAGCGTACTTTGCTCACTGTTTACGTCTTTATTATTTTTGCGGCCTTTTTAGCCATGATTTTCGTACTCGTGCTTTTGCTGCGCTCGAGCCCTTAATGAACGCGATGCCTAATCTAACGATACTCGGACAGCATCCCAAACCTCTTCCTTGCTTTTAATTACCAGGT
>SYDV01000120.1 GCA_005801395.1 Planctomycetia bacterium
CCTCAGCCATCATTAACAGCGTCCATGTCGACCCAGGCGCAGCCCATCAAAGCGAATGCGAACTACCTGACCCACAGCGGCCGCACATGCGGCTGGCGAACCGGCCGGCGCGGGATTAGGGGAGTAATGCAATCGCCCTGAGACCGTTACGCGCTCGCCTATTGCGTTGGCGGCGGCTCAATACACTGCGGACAACGATTGCGCTACCAACGCAATTCACGTCGTGTGGCTTCAGTGACGCGAGCGACGCAAAGGCCTAATGCCGCGCGGAGCGCTAATATGCGCCAGACGAGCATGGTATCATTCGTTTGCTCCGAAATTCGCTCACGCTGACAAATTAACTATTGTTTCTATCGTTTAATTATGCGAATAATTCATTCAAACACCCCCACGTTAAACCCTATTCATTACCCACAAAGTTGGGAGGGCGGGGGTGGTTCGTCAGTCGATTTCCCCTGCATTTTCTCAGAATCCCAACGGGATTCCGTCCCACAGCCCAGGGTTGCGCGCACGCGCTACCCTGGGAAAGAGTCCCATCGAATGATCAACCCCAACGGGGTTGTGTCCTCTTGTTTCAATCCCACTCCCAATCCCACGCTTCTCGTTCGTCCCATTCCGTTCCCGATTTGTTTCAACAACCCACGCCGTTCGTTAGGACACAACCCCTTTGGGGTTGCGGTGTTATACCGATCGTTACCCAGGGTAGCGCGGTACGCACAACCCTGGGCTATGGGACAGAACCCCGTTGGGGTTATAAAAGGCAAGGCCCTCGCGCCCCCAATGACGCCCTCCCAACTTTGTGGGTAATGAGTAGCGTTAAACCTTGGGATGTTTTATTTATTGGGTTGAACGGTGACTCGATCTAATTCGCCGAGATCTTTACCTTTGGCATCGCGCACAATTGCTGAGAGTTGATTGGTCCCCGGTGGTAAACGCACTTCGACATCTAAGCTCATAGCTTCAAAAGGGGTGACATAATACGAACCCAATGGTATTGATTTAGATGATTTCGCATCGTTTCCAGAGTGCGCTAATAATTCAATCGTGCCACTTTGAAAGACGCCAAAAAGTCCGCGTACATGGGTAACGGCATCGTTCATTTGCACGCTTAATCGACGCTTACAAACGCCCACATCGGTGGCGCGCAAAATTGGCCCATCAATGCGCGTGGAATACCAATCGATAACGAAATTTGTACTTTGATTCGGTGCCAAATCGACCAGAGGACCGAGTACTTCGACTTCAACGTAGGGATCTTTACCCGCGGTGAAGATTTGCAGTGAGCTACCGCCTTCAGGATAAGTTGCAGGTTCTGGTGCTTTTTCTACGGTAAATCGTTTAATATACGTAAAACCATGTCGGCTATCAACCGCTGCGACCCAACCTCCGACCACATCTGCGCCAATTTTTCCTGTGCGACGCAAATAATTAACGGCTACTAAGTTATCACCCATTAGGTTAGACCATTGGCTATCGGCGTAAGCTCGATTCGCACCCGGAAATGTAAAATAACCGCGTTCGCCAAACATGCTGCGGGGATTCATTGGGAAATAGACCCAACAGGTTTCAGGGTCATCAAGTCCTGCGTGGGTCCCTGGAATCTGCGTGACATCCCAATTGGAGACAATTTGTGGTGCCGTTCCGTGATTGGAAATGCGTTGCTCGACGCGAACTCGGGTTGAACCTGGATACACGGTTAACGTGCGCGTTAGCGACAGGTCTTTAGCCTGCCATCCTGGAAATGTTTCACGCGGGCTAGTGGCGACCAAGGTTATTTCACCAGCTTCGCCCTTGGTCACCGTGGTAGTGTAAAGCCCAGCGTCTAAGGTTGGTGCGGGTGGCCAGCCACCCATTCCGCGACGCCAATTTCCTTGTGGTGCTACCCAGGATTTATAGCCGCCAAAATTATGCCACACACCATCAGCCGCAGGCTCATAGGTGCGGCCAATCTCTGCCGGATTTACCCATAAAAATGGATGGTCTTGTAAATCATATTGCATGACCCGTCCGCCAATCGCCGGTACCAATGCGAGCGTAATGTAGTCGTTACGAATAACGTGCGCCTGCCAACCCCATCCAAGGTGGTCATCAACCACCGTATATTGCACCGCATCTGCCGCCTGAGCCAACCATGGCAGACAACACAATAGCAATAGGTTTCGCATAAGTGGAAGACTATAAGCTTGAACCCCACTGCCTACTGTGGCGGATAAAACGCTTCCTTACGTGTATGGAATGGTCTTTGGTCAATGCTGCACGAGTCAAATCACGTAAACCGAACCCTTATGTGAACTTCTGAAAGGTCCAATGACCAACCGCACCTTTGATCGTGACCAACGCCATCTGGCTGACATGATCTCGCCCCACCACCAGTAACGATTCATGTTCGACACCCTCTCACGTTATGTTCTTCGACGCACGACTGCACGCTTTGCGTTGTTGTTTATCGTGTTCATGGGCGTGTTGGTCGGCGGACAATTAGCCCTGTTGCTGGGACGTGGCGTGCCACCAGAAGCGTGCTTGCCGATGGTGCAGGCGTTATCATTGCTCTCATTACCCATCGCCTTACCAGTCGCCTTAGCGACGGCAATTTTAGTCATTATTGGCGGCATGAACCAAGAGGGCGAATTACGGGCGCTTGCGGCCAGTGGCGTAGGACACCATCGCGTCATTGTACGCCTTATTCCGTTGGTCGTCCTCGCCGTTTTGGGCTGTAGCATTTTGACGCACATTATCATGCCAATGGGCATTGCCGAAATGCGCGCCAATAAGGGACGATTGTTACAAACAGCTATTGCCAGCCGGGTCGCAGAGGGCGAACCGATGATCGAACGTAAAGGGCTGAGCGTCTGGGTCGGGGCCTCAGATGGTTCCAATTTGGAAGACGTCCGCGCACTCATGACACGCAATAAAGAATTTATCGCCGTGTATTCGCCAAAAGCCCAATGGGTATTAGCCGACCAAGGTATTCATTTAGAATGTGAAAATGTGCAAATGATGATTCGGCAAACAGGTAAACATGTGATGGTGTTGGATACGGACCTCTACGCTTATTTGTTTGATGATGATTTGACGCGAGGTGATAAAATTGATCCCGATGCCTTGTCGTCGGACAAAGTGTTTGCCTTGGCGGAAAAAATTCCACAAACCGGCGAAAGTCATTCCGTCTATAATAATGCCCGACTCACGGCTCAATTTCGTTTCTTTTTGCCCATCTCACTCATCGCTTTCAGTCTATTAGCCATGGGCCTGGGTTTGGCCTATGGTACCGATCAGAATTTACCCGGCATTGTCATCATCGTAGTGGTAGTAGCGGCGGTGGTGTATCCGACGTTCGGTTATGTAAAAACCAACTCAGCACAGCCGCAATTTAATCCTGGGTGGATCTTATGGCCGCCGGCGATTGTCGTTTCGTTATTTGGCCTGTGGTTGTCGTGGCGTCCTGAGCATGCGCGTGAAATAATAGCCATGCCGTGGATGTGGTTTTCGGATCGTCGTCGGGCATGAAAACCTTACATCGACACATTCTTTCGTTGGCCTTCGCACGATGGGCAATGGTGTTATTTATCGGTATGTTTCTCATTCTGCTGGGCGACTTCATTGGAAACATTGGTCGTTATCTTGATGCGTTTGAAAAAGGACGCGGCGAACATGTGTTGCTCTATTTCGTATTTCGCTTCCCAGGTTTTCTCGCCGCTTGGTTACCGGTATCTGCCGCAGCGGCGGCCTTACTGACGGCATGGCCAATGTTGCGACAAGGAACCTTAGTTGCCTTATGCGCAGCGGGAATTCCTGTCCGGCGCGTCTATGCTTCGTTACTTGGACTATCAATCGCCATCGGCTTGCTTGGTTTTCTTTTACAAGACCAAGCCATTCCGCGTTTAGATCCAGAAGCCAAGCTTGCCAAAGCGCGTATGCAAGGATCTCTGCAATATAATCAAAGCGTCACGCGCACCGTTGGCTGGCATGACAGCGATCATTTCTGGTGTGCCCAACAAGCACGTCCAGAAGACGGCTTGTTCCAAAATGTTGCTGTATTTAGTTCGGTCAAAGACAACCGACGCAACGCCATTTTATTAGCGGATGCGTTACAATGGAAAAATAATTCCTGGGAAGTCATTCGCCCAGTCATGATGATTGATGATGTGAAACCTGCGATCATTGCAGAGCAAGCAACCCTCTCTTCATTGGGTCTCAATTTAACCACGGATGCCGCGACGCTGATCGAACGTTTGAAACAAGATAAAAATCGCACCAGTAACGAATTACTTGATGTTCAGGCAGAAAACGCCTGGGGATATATCTTACTGCGTATCTGCTTTGGTCTGTTGCCATTATTGTGTTTGATCTTCGCCTTACCGAGTTTTTTACGCCTAGAGGGTCGACATAATTTAGGCAGTTCACTAGCCCGCGCGTTTATGTGGATGGTTATTCCCTTGGTCGGCTATTGGGTCTTGTCACGTATCTTGGTTTCAAACAGCACTTACGTCTTCACTGGTACCGCCATTGTTTTGGGCAGCTTGCTCACATCCGGTGGGTGGCGTTGGTGGATGATGCGTTTATAAAGCCCGCGATGACTGATTCCGTTGCTCACTGCATTCGCTCTCGCCGCACGGTTAAAGACTTTACCGGTGAAGCCGTTCCACGAGACCTGTTAGCCAAATGGACAGAATTAGCCTGTTGGGCTCCGACTCATCGGATGACCCAACCATGGCGTTTTGCGGTGCTCGACCAAACCGCCATTGCTCGTTTGGGAATCTACCTGCAAACCGAGCCCGCCATTGCGTCCGTTCCAGACCCGACCAAAGGCGCAGCAAAATTAGCAAAGTTATTAGAACGTTTACCCACGTTAGGTGCGTTAATTCACGTGGTATGGGAACGTGCCGCAAGCCCAGAAATAGATTTAGAAGAACACGCTGCCGCTAGCGCTGCGGTACAAAATTTATTACTCGCTGCCCACGCTGATGGGTGGGCGGGATTTTGGTCAACAAATCCCGCGCTTGGACATCCATTAACCGGTGCTTGGTGCGGATATCCCACCAATAAATTTGGCTTTTTAGGTTCACTGTGGCTTGGTAAAGCCAAGGTCGTACCGCCGCTTCCTGCGCGAGTTCCTGCCAGCGAACGCGTTACCTGGCTCTAATTATTCGTTTTCATTACCTGCTTTCTTTCCACTCACCCAAATTGAGATTATCATGACTTCGTTACTTATTGCCGGCCCTTTGGCTCTTGATGATTTGCCTGATGCACCTGGCCTACTTGGTGGTGTCGGTGGATATGCCGCAATGGCTGCCGCACCATTAGCGCTCACCCAATTATGGTCACGTGGCGGAAAAGATATTTCGCCACAAGTACGTTCTATTTTGGAACGACGAGGCATTGATCTCGCTGGCGTTTCCTGGAACGGTGAAACCTCGCGCGGAAATAAATTAATTGCCCCGCTCTTATCCGATATCCATCCAACTGATCCTGGTGATGTCACGGCAGTGTTGTTAATTGGCTTGGACCGCGCCGATTGGCAACGCGCCTGCGACACCATACGCGACTTACCAGGAGCCGAGAACCGCACGGTCGTCGTGGCCCCCTATGGCGTCGATTTGAGCGACGCCTCGTACTTGGCCGAAGTCTGCAACATGGCCGACGTGCTGGTGATGCCGGTGCCGCGCGCGCTAGAACTCACCAAGGCCGTTGACGCCTTCGCCGCTGGGCGAGACCTCGGCGCGTTGGGTGCCAAATGCGTCATCTTAACCGCAGGGCCGCTCGGTGGTTTGATCGTGTATCGCCAAAAAGCGACCACCTTTACCGCTTTGCCGATTGAAACCCTCGAACCAACCGGACTCGGGCCCGTGTTCGCTGGCGCTCTCGCGGCGTGGTTAACCGGCGCTGGTAAAGACGATTTCCGCGCGATTAAACGCGGCTGCGCCGTCGCGAGCGGTGTTGCAGGCATTTGTGCACAAGGTATTGGCCCGAAAAAATTACTCGCTGCTGATCGCAAAGAATACCTCGAACGCTTCAATCGTTTGCGTCGGGCAGCAAAAGCCTAAGACCACTCCCACCCGTCATTTCACGCACCCAAACAGCTGCGTCACGCAGGACACAGCCACCACACCAGTATGCAGACCCACGTTGACATAGAAATCAGGTATCATTAGCTGATCATTGTCGGTCCAGGAGTTAGGCAATGCAAGAAATTCAATACGTCACGAACTATCAGATCTTGCGCAAGATCGCCACTGGCGGCATGGGTTCGGTATACCTCGCAGAACAGTTGGGAGCCGAAAGTTTTCGCAAAGTTGTAGCAATCAAGACCATTAAAAAAGAGTTCTTAAAGAATAAAGAAAACGTCGACTTGTTCGTCGGTGAAGCCAAATTGGTCGCTGACTTAATCCATGAAAACGTCTTACAAGTATACCAACTTGGTCAAACCAAAGGTATTTACTACATCGTCATGGAATACGCCCACGGCAAAAATTTAGCCGACGTAATTCGCTCACATAAAGATCGTCACAAAGTTACCAATGTCGAAATTGGTGCCTTCATTATTAGCCGCGTCTGTCGCGCCCTGCACTACGCACATGAAGCCAAAGATATGTCCGGCAAAGCGCAAAATATTGTTCACCGCGACGTTACCCCATCGAATATTATTATCACATATGGTGGCGTGGTAAAATTAACCGACTTCGGTATCGCCAAAGCCGTGATCATGAATACCCCGGATGAAGCCGAAGTGATCATGGGCAAATTGCCCTACATGAGTCCCGAACAAGCCAAATTTATTGGCACCACGCGCCAAAGCGATGTGTTTAGTTTAGGCTTAGTCATGTACGAACTGCTGACCAACACTTCTGTCTACAACGTCAATGACATCGACGATTTAGTGGACAAGATGGATAATTATTCCATCAAATCACCACGTCGGTTAAATCCGCATATTCCAGAAAAACTGGAAGCCATCATAATGAAAGCGTTGGAGGTGAACCCCGCCAATCGCTACCCCACCGCACGCGAATTCTGCCAAGATTTAGAACACTACATGTACGACGGTGGCTATGGTCCAACGAACGAAAAATTAGCTCGTTATTTGGGTCGCCTCTTTCCAGAAGAAAGTATTGCACCCATTACCGGCGTCGGCTCGCCCGCCAACAGTGGCACCAACCCAGCACCTGCTAAAGAACAAATCTAAGACCGAGTTCAAGGTAGTAATTTGGTTGGTTTATACGCGCTAAACGCTGTGTTCACTAAGAAGCCGTTTTGAAGAAGCTAAACGCTTTTTTAATCAACAGGTTGAATTTTAAAGAGCGGACTGGGAAGTTGCTCGCTGGTCAGGTAAAGAGCTTTTCCATCAAGACCGTAACAAATCGCTTCCCCCTGTTTTCGCTTCGGCAATTTAACTACGCGAGGGGCAAGTGCAAAAGCCTCAGCCCAATTTTGCGTGGGTAAGCGAACATATTCATAAGCATCCACATAAGTAGAAATAATAGCACAATGATTATTGGGCGACAGATCACCACCCGTCGTGACCGAAATATTCAACACGGCAATTCGTTTCGCGACGACCTGAACGGGATCGCCGCTCACCGTCAGTGGAAGTTCGTAAACGGCACATTCTTGGCTCATGGATTTGCTGACCAATAAAATCTTTTTATTAGCAGGATCTACCATGACGGTTTCGCAATTATGCGAGCCGTCTTCATAGCTGAATTCAATGCAGGTTTCCACAGTAACGTCAACAGCAATCAATTTATTAGCTCCTGCATTGATCATCGGTTCAAGTACGATGTAAAGCTTCAGACTTTTTCGTTTGGCTGCGTTATCGCCAACATCGGCAAATAGCAGGTAATTTTTATTATCCAAAGAAAACGATGCCATATCTTCCCAGTCTTTCGCTTCAGCACCGATGACATTAAACGTACCTAGGTCATCTCCTTTTTCATTAAAAGCAAAAAATCTAGGTTTATCACCCGAATCATTATGCGTAAAAAAGACATCTGCACGAACACGACCAGCAGCAATACCACTGCTTTCAGTAATTTTCTGATTGGCGAGACGGGCAATTTCCACTCCAGGAGCGTAAACAACGGGTTTATTAACTGGGTCTTGAGCAAACGTGATAGATGGAATCGCGAGAAGACCGAACGAGCACATCAGATGTCGCATACTGCCAAGTCTCTTCATTTTGCTTTCCTCATTTTGACTATTTGATTAGCTGATCAACGAACAGCAAACTAATCAGGATTGTTATAAGATATTTTGTTACGAATAATTTCTACTGTAGCATTCTACCCTGTGAAGCATCGGGTATTTGCACCAACTCCCGAAGGCAGCCATAACAATAACCACAACGGATGACATGCCATTTGCACGACACGCCTCTTACACCCTTCGACCTAAGGAAACCTAACAAAAGACGAAACGTAGGTTCATAACCCCGGTTATAGTGGACAGCCAACACTCCCGCTCTAATTTTCCCGACTATGGCATCCTGGGCTTTCTCTATCCGCGGACAGGCGCCGCGTTGGGCAACGATTGCACTTGGCATCCTGCCAATTGTCTTGCTGTTGAG
>SYDV01000121.1 GCA_005801395.1 Planctomycetia bacterium
AAGTGGTCAAGGTGATGACGCCTGCGGAAAAGATCACTTTTTGGAATCAGGTTATCGATATAGCAGAAGCGCGTGGTGTTTCAGTTTATATTTTTACATGGAATATTTTTACCGATGGCCTTGAGGGAAATCCCTATGGCATCGTTGAGGACTCTGCTGATGCGTCGGTGAAACAAGCAAACGTAGAAACCAAAAAATACTTTCGAGCGAGTGTTCGTACTATGCTAACGAAATTACCAAAATTAGCTGGTATTGGTATTACCGGCGGTGAAGAAATGTATGGTGATGCGGCAGCGAAAGAGTCGTGGCTGGCTGAGACGTATGGTGAAGGCATGAACGATGTGCGAATTGGATATACCGCTACCGCTCCGGATGGCACGCAAACCGTTGTTCCACCTAACCCAACGCGTGCGCTGCGGTTAATCCAACGCTTGCATGAAGTATCTTATAATCAAATCAACGCCGCATTTGGTAAGTTTAAAAATAGTTTCACCGTTGACACCAGTCATAAATATTCGGTGGCTCATACCTACGGTACGATCAAGCCAACCTTTAAACTCAAAGATATTAACGGAGCACCACCCGAAGATCAGTTGTGGCTGACGGTGCGCTTTGATGACCAATATAATGCCAGTTGGGGCGATCCCGATTTCGTACGTGCGTGGGTGAATAATTTACCGAGTGGGATGAATGGCCAGGGTGAAGTTAAATTAAAGGGATTCTATATGGGCCCCGATGGATACACGTGGGTGCGGCGGTCGAACTCCAAAGACGCATCGTTGCATCAGTTAGATATTAAGCGTACGTGGTACACGAATGCGTTGTTTGGCCGCATGAGTTATGAACCAACGCTGACCAATGAATATTTCAATAAACTGGTTGCCGCGCGCCTGAATGTCAGCGCACCAACGGCGGCTTCGGTGAATAAGGGATTGGCTTTCGCTTCACAGATAACCCCGTGGTTATTGCGTTATTATTGGTATGGCGGCAATGATTTTCAGTACTTCCCCGAAGGCTGTTTGTCGAGTTCTGGCTTTATCAGCGTCTCGAAATATATGGATAATAAACCAATTGGATCAGGTGATGGTAATGGGCAAAGTGCACTACCCATGGCGAAATTTTGTGAGGAAGAAATGAAGGGAAAAAAGCCGTTGGACATCGCTGTTGAGATCGACAAAGCAGCGGACGATGCGCTGAATGCGATCGCTTCGGTACCCGCTGATGCGACGAAACCGGAGTTGAATCAAACGCTTGGCGATATTCGCATATTAGCAGCGATGGGAAAATATTACGCTGCGAAATTTCGCGGAGCGCGCGATTTGAAATATGCTGAAATTCATAATGTCGATGCGGTTAAGTCGGCAGGGTATCAAGCCAGTGCGGTAACTCACCTAACTAACGCATTATCTTTGTGGACGACGTATGCGGAACTCTCTGATGAACAATATCACCCGACTTGGATTAATCGGATCGGTTCATTTGATCTGAAAGCCATGATCCCGTACGTCGCAGGGGACATTGCTATCGCGAATAAATTGACCAAGGGTGGACCAACATTTAAAGACGATCCCGCGTTAAAATCTCAAAATGGTGCAACCGCCAAATTAGTCGTTCTCGGGGAATATTCATCGGACAGCGAAGCGCAACTCAAATACTACTGGTTGTTAGATGGCACTCGACCTGCTCCGGTCCAATTCAGCAATAACGGCAACAACGCCGCGCGGGATGTCACAGTAACGTTTGCTAAACCCGGCAGATACCTCTTCCGAGTTATTATTCTTGATAGCAAAAACCGCTACAAAAAGTCTGATGACTTTGAAGTTCGCTACGTCGCAGGTGCTTCTAAATAAAAGTGAGCGAATTTACGCGTGCGGCATAGGTGAAATTAAATAAGGTTATATTTTCGTCGGAATTATGGTTAAAACAGGAAAAATGAGATCGCTCATCTGGACTCAGAAGAATTAGCTACCGAGTGTACCGAACACACAGAGATAAGAACTTTCACTACTCTGTGTGCTCGGTGCACTCAGTGGTTAATATCTTTCTCTAGAACCCTTTTAAGTTCATCCCATTCACGCCTGCGGCGTTTTCCCCAGCACCACGTCAAACAGCGCATTCATTTCTTTACCGTCAGCGGTGGCTACGAAATCAGCAATTAGCGCTTTTTGTGATGCCGGATCGGTAATGCGCTTGAATATTCCATCCTTAGCATTTCCAGGATCGCTATTCACATAACATTGGGTGGTGAGCAATTCCGCCTCGCCTAATTTAATTTTGTAATGAATATGTGGCGTGCGTCCGGTGTACGGAACTGGGCGAATGGTGCGAAACCGATATGCGCCATCTTCACCGACTTTAAAGCGACCAAAACCTTGGAATCCGGCATCCATTTTGGCGCGGTCGCCACCTTTGGTGTGGAGATAAACGCCGTTGGCATCACATTGCCAAATTTCAACGATCGCACCATTTATGGGTTTGCCATCAGGGCCAAGGATACGGCCATAGACATTGGCGACGGTTCCTTTGGCGGTGACGGTGCTGCCTTGCACTTGGAGTAAGTCATTGTCCTGATCGAGTGGTAATTTATCGGGATAAAATGGACCTTCGGTTTGTTTCGGCGTAGGAAATAAATCAGCAGCGCGAACACTGGCACCACCACAGGCGACCAAGGTTGCGGTTGCTGCGCCTAAGAAACCACGACGACTCAGTTGGTTAATATGGTTAATATGCAGTAGGGACATATCGGTCTCCGTCGTCGGAGATGGTGGCGAGGGATTTACCGAAGAAATCAGTAGTTCGTCAGTTTAGCGTAAGGTGGTCGCTACACCGACGGCTCGTCCCAGGCCAATGCGGGCTTGAACGACGATGCTCATGGCGGTGACGACGCGGTCACGTGCCGTGGCCAAACTGCGTTGCGCATCAATGACTTCTAAATTGCCTGCGACGCCAGCGGCAAAGCGTTTACGTGCTTCGCTCACTTCTTGTTCCGATAAACGTTGTTCATTATTGGCAGAGGCGAGTCCGGCCAATCCGGTTTCAAGTGTGACGATTGCCGTGCGTACTTCAGCCATAATGCGTTCACGCAAATCAGCATACAAAATAACTTGCTGTTCAGTACGCAGACGTGCTGCGTCAACCACAGATGACTGGCCATTAAGTAGGGGAAGTCGAATTTCTAAGCCCATGCGCCAAGTGGTGGTGGTGTCGTCTGCGGTTGGACCAATGCGACCCGCATCGGCAAAGGCATCAACGGTGGGTAAACGTGCACCGCGAGCGGCGCGAACATCCGCTTCAAGCGCGGCCAGGACGGAATTGTAAACCTGCAATTCAGGACGGGCTTTTAAAGCAGAGGTAACGGCTTCTGACGACGTCGTTGGTGCCAGCGAAGAGCCCATTGTTTCTGATAAGCGTTCACTAACGGAAATTGAAACGTTGGTATCAAGCCGTAAGGCACGGGCTAAGGCAATGCTGTGGGAGCGGCGGCTGCCGTCTGCGGCGGTTAATCCAGTTTGGGCTGCGGCGACGCGCGTTTCAGCCCGAGTTACGGCGATGCCTTCGCTGGCTCCGGCGGCGACCTGGGCTTTAGCGAGGGTGAGGAGCTCCTCGGCGAGTGCTAAATCTTGCGTACGTACCTCGTGAAAAGCCTCTGCGCTGGCGAGCGCCGCATAGGTTGCCGCAGCTTGGGCGGCAGATTCTTCTAGGCTTGATGTCGTTGCGGCTTCAGCTGCTTCCATACGTCGCGCGGCGGCGTGTACGCGATTCCAAATTTCGAGATCAATTAATGCTTGTCCAACCCGTAATCGTGCGTCGACTGTATTGTCAGGCGTTAATGAATATGGGACATTATCAGTTTGTTGATAGAGTCGTTGGCGTGCCCAGCCTGCTACGGCATCAATTTGTGGACGCATGGTCGATTTTTCCAGGCCATACCCGGCCTGCGCAATGGCTGCATCTAAGCGTGCTAAATCAACCGCTGCGACCGAAGCGGATAGTCGAATCACTTCGGTTAAACTGAGCGCGCGCGGTTCTGCCGCAGATATCGTTGGCGAAAAGATGGTGAGCATCAGCAGCGTTGGAGAAACCAACAAACCTTTTAATAAATCAAAGCATAAACGCATGATTTAATTTTCCTTTGCGTCAGATGGATGAATGCTGTCGCCTGTGTGTTTCAATTTCCCGCCGATAACCGTTCGCAGTACCACATAAAACACGGGAGTGAGTATCAAGCCAAAGATCGTTACTCCAATCATGCCAGAAAATACGGCAATGCCGGTGGCATGGCGTAATTCGGCCCCCGCGCCAGTGGCAACAACCAGAGGATAAACGCCCATAATAAAGGCGAGCGAGGTCATTAAAATCGGTCGCAAGCGTAAGCGACAAGCCTCTAAGGCAGCATCAAGCGGAGATAGTTTTTGATAGATTTCAGCTTCTTTAGCAAATTCGACAATTAAAATCGCATTTTTACACGCCAAGCCGACCAACACGATCAACCCGATTTGGGTCATGATGTTATTATCACCGCCCGTTATCCATACGCCCGCAAGCGCCGACAACAAACACATGGGTACAATTAAAACAATAGCGATGGGGAGGACCCAGCTTTCGTAAAATGCCGCCATAACCAACAGTACTAATAATACGCAGAGGGGGAAGATATACATTGCGGTGTCACCGGCGAGGATTTGTTGGTAAATCAGACCGGTAAATTCGTATCCAACCCCCGGCGGTAAATTGTTCGCTAAAACATTTTCCATTAAGACCTTCGCTTGATCACCAGACACCGCATCAATAGAAGCCGCATTTAATTCGATGGCGGGAAACGTATTGTAATGAATAACTTTATCAGGTCCGGCGGTTTCACTAATCGAAATATAAGAACTGAGTGGTACCATATGACCATCGGCATTGCGTAATTTAACTCGAGAATAATCAGCGGTACCTAAGCGATGTTCGGCATCGGCTTGTAATTTAACCTGCCAGGTACGGCCTAAAGTGTTAAAATCATTGACGTACACGGAACCAAAATAGCCCTGAAGTGCGTCGGCAAAATCAGACATTTTTAGACCATCAGCTAAGGCTTTTTCACGGTCGATGGATAAATGTACCTGGGGAACGCCCATGGTGTAATACGTATTGGTACCGGTGGGATCAAATGCTCCTGTTTGAAGTGCCGCACCAATGGTTTGCTGTGTTGTTCCATATAGTGCAGCGAGTCCAATATTGCTGCGATCTTGGATATATAAACTAAAGCCTTTGCTATTGCCTAATCCCAGAATTGGTGGTGGTTGTAACGCGAAGGCAAATGCATCAGAGATTCCTTGAAATTGCATGAATAATGCGCCGGCAACGGCCTTGCCAGCCAGTTCAGGAGAGGCGCGTTGAGAATAAGGTTTTAGACGCACAAAAATGATGCCGAAATTACTTACATTACTAAAACCAGCAGGGGACAATCCTGGGAAAGCAACGGCTCCGTCCACCGCGGGATGATTGAGAGCCAAGGTGCTCATTTGTTTGACCACCGCTTCTGTACGATCAAGCGAGGCCCCTTCCGGTAATTTCGCAATACAAATGAGATAACTTTTATCTTGGTCCGGCACAAATGCGGTTGGCACTAAGCGAAAGGCGTCAACGGTGAGTACTAATAAACCACCATACACCAACAGCGCTAAAATGCTGAATCGAATAACGCGTCGAGTAAAACCGACATATAAAGTAGTCGACCAGGCGAATACACGATTAAAGCGGCTAAAGAACCAACCCAGCAATAAACCACCAGGACGATGTTTGGTGTTATGGGGCTTAAGCAATAATGCGGCCAGCGCGGGGCTTAGGGTTAATGAATTGAACGCGGAGATGGCCGTTGATATGGCAATGGTTAAAGCAAACTGTTGATAAAATTGGCCGGTCAAACCGCTGATAAA
>SYDV01000122.1 GCA_005801395.1 Planctomycetia bacterium
GTTTGCCGCGAATATCGACTTTGACTAATTCGTTGGAGCCACCGACGACTTTGTATGGCACTAACGTTTCTTCGCTGCCAACTTCACTGTGGCGACGACCCATGAAGCGTTTGATGGAGTAAACGGTATTTTCAGGATTGGTGATGGCTTGATTACGCGCCATTTGTCCGATCAGGCGGTCGCCATTTTCGACGAAGCCGACGACGGACGGGGTGGTGCGTAAGCCTTCTTGATTGGCGATGACGACGGCTTCGCCGCCTTCCATAACGGACACGCAGCTATTGGTGGTGCCCAAGTCGATGCCGATGATTTTTCCCATGATATATTCCTTTTTTTGTGAGAGTTTTAGTAAGCGTTTATTGTTCGCGTAACGTGTGAACGAGAGACGTGATGGCCGGTAATTCGACCGGTTTTGCAAGTAAGGTAATGGCACCAGCGCGTTGTGCTTCGCGGCCTAAATGCTGATCGGCGCGCGCGCTCATCAATACGATTTTCATTGATGGATTGAGCATGGATGGGCGATGGTTTGGTGTTTGAATAAGGCCCTGATCAGTAACCCAGGACAGTAATTGAAATCCCGTCATGTCTGGCATGTCGACGTCAGATAGCAGCAAGTCGCAGCGCATGCGCGAGAGCACCGCAATAGCATCCGTGCCGTTACCGGCTTCTGCGATGTCACAACCCAGGTCCGCCAAGAATTCATGGAGCGATTCCCGCAGGTGGCGATCGTCGTCAGCAATAAGGATGGTGGGGGTTCGCATAGTACAGGCTGTAGTTATCAGCTTGTTAGCATGGGCCATGCCAAAGCTTTTTGACCCAATGCGCCCCAACTCACGGAAATGGTTGGGTTTAGCTGGGTTGCAGCCGCATTTTTACCAGTGGTGATTGGTCAGAATGACAGGGGGTCGGCCCAGGGGGCCGGATGTCCGGAAGTCCGGAAGTCTTGCGTGATCTCAATTTGTTTGGACGCATCGGTAGTCATGTTTGCAGCTGCAAAAAGGCTGGGGCCAATTTTGGATTAACTGATTTTATTTAATTTTGTTTACATTTTATTTGCCCAAATGGCTTCAGCCTTTTTGCAGCCACACATGGGATAATGGATGAAGCGGTTAATGGTTTGATCGCGAAGGACTTCCGGACTTCCGGACTTCCGGACTTCCGGACCCTCTTATTAATGCTTCCGCCACCGCCCAATCATCCGGAGTGGTCAGTTTTAAATTTCGTGCGTCACCTGGGATGATGGCAACTTTATGACCAGCTTTTTCCATGACTTGCGCATCATCGCTGCAAACCCAGCCATTGGCTTCGGCTTGGGCAAAGGCGGCTAGGCCAAGGGGCAGGCGTAAGCCTTGTGGAGTTTGCGCTAACCACAGCGCGTCGCGTGGGATGGTAGTGTCGACGGTGCCGTCGCTGGCGGCGCGTTTCACCGTTGCGGAACAGGGGATGGCAACCACGGCGGCGGGGTGTTCACCTAGCGCATCAATACAGGCCGCAATGCAACTCGTTGGCACTAATGGTCGCACGGCGTCGTGAATTAAGGCGATGTCGCAAAACGGTGCCAACGCGCGTAAGCCAGCGTGGACGGAAGCTTGGCGCGTGTCGCCGCCGATGACAATATCAACCGAGAAAGGGTAAGTGGCTGTCTCTAATAATTTTTCGATGTCAGTTCGTAGATCATCGCTAACGGCTAAGACGGCGCGATCAATTAATCCAATAAAGGCATCAAGACTCCGTAGTAAGACGGCGCGACCATTAAGGAGCAATAATTGTTTGGGAACGGGTCCGCCAAAACGCGTTCCGCGACCGGCGGCGGGAATGACAAGGCCTGGGCGCATATTTATTTTATGGCTTATCTGGTCGTGGAGTGCGGCGTTCTAGTGCGGAATTGTTATCAGGTTCGGTTGCTTTGCGTTCCAACGCGGCGTTTGGTCGTAACATTTCAGAGGTGGGGTTACGTAGCGGGGCTTTTGGTGCCTGGGGTGCTTTTACTGCCTGGGGTGCTTTTGCTGCTTGGGGTGCTTTTGTTGCTTGATGCGCTTTTGCTGTTTGAGGCTGACGGGCTTCGGGATCGTGAATGGCTTTGAGTGTTGGTTCAGTTTCAACTTGTGAACGAACTTGAGGTTTGGGTGACGTTTGTTTCGGCGTTGGTACCGGTTTGGCTGCAGGTGGATTTGAAGGAGGTGCAGGGGTGCGGGGTGCGGTCGCGTTGGATCTGATTGCCTGTCCATAAGGTTTTGATGTTTGGCTTGCGCGGCCAACGGGCGCAGGAGCAGGAGCTGGTGATTTGGTTGGTATTTTCGTTGGTGACTGACGAATCGCAGGATCCGTTTGTGGTCGTTTGCTGACGACTTCTACATCATGCTTTGGTCGTAAGAATGAAAATAATGCAAGACACAACGGAATGACGCCCAAGAGAATCCAAGATACTAAATGAATGGGATTACGCTCCCACATGCCATGGATGCCTTGGCCTCCGGTTACGGCATGGCCATAATTACCGGCCACGGCACTCCAACCGTCTATCGATTGGTAATCGTGCCAGCGCAAATGTTGCCAGCCAGCGTCGTAGGCAAGTTGTGGTGTACGCGTGGTTTCTTGGGCCATGAAGAATCGTTGAGCAGAATAATCGTTTAGGTTGCCAGATTTTCGCCAAGCTTCACGCGCATTGTCTAAATGGGCATTATAAAGAATGGTATCAACTGGCTGCTGTTTTGCCGCTTTTTCTGCCAGTGCTGCTTCAGCATGCCCAATAAAACGATACGTAGCGGAGATTCGTTCGCGATCTTCGCCTAAATCGGCTAATGAGCCATTTAATAATTCAGTGGCTAGCGCATAATTACCCGCTTTGAAAAAGCCAATTCCGGTGGTCAATTTTTCAGCGGTCGATACGGCTTGGATCTTGGAGGCTTCTGCCTCGAATTCGGCGGTGCGACCAAGCTGTTGATAAGCCAACATGAGATTAAAATTAATGGTACGATCGGTCGCACCTAATTCGCGCGCGCGAAGCAGATGAGCAATGGCGCTTTCTGCTTTTTCATTAATTAATAAGGTAACACCCAAATTCAGATGGGCATCACGCAACTCTTTATTGAGGTCGATGGCAGTGCGCAGACTGCCTTCGGCTTCGCGTGCTTTTGCTAAGCCGCTTTGCCGGTCATTGGTTAAGAATTCTTGAGCTAACGTTAATTGTGCGCGTCCTAATCCGAGCCAAGCGAGGGCATCTTTACGATTCGCGCTGGTGACTTGGGTAAAATTGGTAGCTGATTTTTTTAAATAATCTATGCGCGAACTGGCGGTTTTGGTCTCTGCTTGACGTAAATTAATCACACCAAGTTGATAATACCCGACCCAAAAACGTGGTTTTGCCGCAATGGCGCGATTGAGCGATACTTCAGCACGATCTAAATCACCAATTGATTCACCAATGCGAGCATCAAGGAAGGCAAATTCGGGTGGTGAATTTTTGGCGCGACCGTTTGCGAGTGACAAATGTAATTCTGCTTTTTTACGATCGCCAACATGAAAGGCAATTTCAGCAGCACGAAAATTAACCCAACCGCCCGGATCTTTTTCACCCACGAATTTGCCCGCGATGGCAAACGCATCTGCAGTGCGACCGACTTTTCCTAGCGCTTGTACTAATAACGAAGCGGCTCCGGCGTCATTGGGACTGATTTCTAAGGCGGCCTGTGCGTCAGCCAGGGCCATTTCTGCTTTGCCGTGATCTAAACGCCATTCCGCCAGCGCACGTTGGCCATCAGACCAGCGCGGATAAGCGGCAACTAATTTGGCCAAGCGTTGCTCAGCATCGTTCGCCTGTTCGGCGAGAGCTGTTTCTACTGGCGCCCATTCTTCGGCGGTGGGGGCGTCAGCGCTCCATCCCAGCGTGGTGGTGGCAGCACACAATAACGAAATAATTACGGGTGTAAAAAAAGGACGGTCAATTTTCATGGTGTTGATTTCACAGGAGTCACTGAGCGCGCATAACCGTCGCGTTCGGCTTGGCTAATAAATGCGGCACGATCATAGAGTGGAACGGGGCTGAGAGTCGCCATGCCAGCAGCATCGACAGTGGCATTAATTGGCGTGAGATCGACAAACGCATCAAGGGGGAAACGTTGCCACCATGGTAACGGAGTGGTCACGCGTAATTCACCACGAGCTATGGTGCCGTCGCTCTCGCGCCGATAAACACTGATGGGAATATCGAGAGGCAGCGCCGACGAAAACGTTTCTGGATGATCTGGTTCGTTTTGAAATCGTGATCCAGCAATCAATACGGTGGTGGCTGGAGTTTCGTTGGTCGGAGGGGGATCTGCAGGTAACGGCGGACTAACCGCTACGCGGTGTTCAATGCACCCAGGTACGATGAGCAACGTCAACAAAGCAAGAGCGATGATATTCGTGCTTGGTTGATTAGGTGGTTGCTGAACAGGGCGCATCGCTTGCACCCTAATGAGAGGACGGGGAAGCGGAAGCAGGTTGTTGTTCCTCGCGCAGCGACAGGCCAATACCGACACCCAGCACAAACATAAGTAAAAACAAGGTTTCTGTGCCATAAATGCGGGTTGAGCGCGCGTGTAAAGCATTAAACACTTGGCGCTGTTCGGCACTGTACGGTTGTTTGGAATCGATTGGCGGAGCAGTTGCCACGGCCTCATGCAAAATGCTGCGGGACCATAAATGTGCGCCGCCGATGCCAATGATCATGATCAAATAAAATGCGGCCTGACGATAGCGGCGAGTTCCTATTAATGCACCAGCCGTCACTACTGCCAGTGTTGCGAGCACGGGTAACAACCCCATGTCCACCACGATAGTCCAGCGGCGCAGTAGGTCACCGAAAATGGCACCAGCAATATCGCGTTCAATGTGCGTCGCATGTGGCGGTGCGTGTTGGAAAATTCCAGGCGCACCAATGGCGACTAACACGATATTTCCTGTGCACCAAATGGTGGCTATGATCAAGACAATAATGGCTAAGGCTTTCATTGAACGATATCCTCTAAACGGCTGATCGCGAGCATCCGTGAACGTGGAATAGCTACCTGTTTTCGATTAAATCGCACGCCTAATTGCAATGATTCTAATAAATAAACTTCTTTAGTACAGTTTGCTTCATGGTGATCATGCACATCTGCTTCAGTGAACGATAAATGTTTATCATCGGCGGCACGTAACGTGCCGATGATCAAATACGACTCATCCAGGTCGACGACTACAGTCTGTCCAATGAGTGAGGTTAACCATGTATCATGATTGGATGTCATGGAACTTAGCGTCTAGCCATTGTCATGGAAGACAACGGTTCTCTCGCGCAGATTGCTCAGTCGAGGATAAAAATTAGTAGAAACAGAAGAGGGCTATTTCACAAGGGAAACCGGCAATGGCGTGAACTTAATAACAGCCGATTTTGTGTAAAAAATGCAATTTGAACTGACAAAATCAGCACTCAGGCCGTAGTAA
>SYDV01000123.1 GCA_005801395.1 Planctomycetia bacterium
AACCGACGAAAAAGATATTGTTGTTAATACCACTAAACTGTTAACTCGGCCGATTACGGAAGATGAGGACTTATCCCCCTCCGCAGACATAGGTGTGAAAACCGAACTACATCCGGTCGTCTACGACGAAAGCACTATTCGCGTTTCTACATTCCTGCCACCAGAGCCCGGTGTCCACATTGGTAAATGTGAATTAATACAAGAAATTGGCCGTGGTGCGAGTTCCATCGTTTACCGTGCGCGACACGCATCACTCGACATTGATGTGGTGTTAAAAATATTGATGCCCGAAGGTCATCATAAAGACAGTCATCGATTACTAACGATCAATGAAGCTCGTTTGCTCGCCCGACTTAACCACCCCAATATTTTACGCGTCTTTGATTTTACTGAAGTTGGTCGATGGCCACATCTCATAACCGAACTCGTTGATGGCCCATCGTTACTACGTTTCATCCGTGATCGCCGCAGCTTATCGACCGATATAGCGTTGCCATTAATGTGCCAAGCAGCCGAAGCCCTCAGCTATGCTCACACCACCATGGGTGTTGTGCATTGTGATATTAAACCAGAAAACATTCTGTTAACTAAAGACCTCTTAGTAAAACTGGCTGATTTTGGCTTATCTAAATCACGCGCAGCTGTTGCTGGTATCGACCGCGCGTTCCCAGCTGGCACCGTTGCTGGGTCACCGAGTTACATTGCTCCCGAGCAAGTCCAAGGTGGACGCAATGCTTGTGATCATCGCAGCGATATTTATTCGCTAGGCGCGACGTTATACCACGCCGTGACTGGCCGTACCCCATTCAATGATCCTGATCCTGTACAATTAATGGTTAAACGTCTGAGCGAATCACCAATTCCGCCACATTTAGTTAATCCCAAAGTCGAACGACGTGTCAGTCAATTAATTATGTCGATGATGGCGCGTGATCCAAATAATCGCATTCAAACCTGGGATGAAATTCTTGAGCTCATGGGCGATATCCTGGAAACATTGGCTCCTGCCACGGACCGCTACCGCAGCGAAACGATGGCTGAAGGAAACGTCATTCGCCGTCGCACTTCGTTCTGGAACTACGTCCCGAACCGCCTCTTTCGTCGCAGCTCGACGGACCAAAAAGACGTGGGTTAATTCAACCTGCAATACCAGGGATTTACGGTCAAAAATTTTACGAGACCAACTCAGCCCAGGCGCGATTGCTCACGACGCGGGGCAAGAGCAGTAGCCAAACAAATTCCCAGTCCTAGATGACAAGCTAATAAGCTCGATCCACCGTAACTAAAAAATGGCAATGTGATACCCGTTACAGGCATCATTCCCATTGCTACCGCTAGATTTATTGATGTCTGTCCTAAAATAAGACAAACATAACCAGTTATTAAAGCTCGACCGCAAGGATCACGACAAATTGCCGCCGCATGCAGACCACACCAAGCAAAGATGAGAAATAATCCTAGCACGACAGAAGAACCAATAAATCCAACTTCTTCACCAACCACAGCAAAGATAAGATCGGTATGTTTTTCTGGCAACCAACCCAACCGATTTTGATCACCTTCCAAATAGCCTTTGCCAATAAATTGGCCTGAGCCGATGGAACGCATACTACGCGATGCCTGATAGCCTTCTGTCAGTGCGTAATCATCTGGATGTAACCATGCCTGCATACGTTTATATTGATACGATTTAGGTCCGGTGCGAGGTAAGAACGTGTCTTGCACCTTTTGAATCGTTGGAGAATCCGGGGCATCCATCGTCAATACCGTAAAGAAACCACCAACCGCGAAAATGACACTAAACAAAATAACTAATAAATGACGCAAGCGCATACCCATGGCTAATAACATACCAAAAATCATTGGCGGAAAGGTCAATGAACTACCCAAATCTGATTTAGCATGCAATACTGAAGGAATTGCCGCTAAGGCCAAAGCGGCGCTCACATGAAGTAATTTTGTGGGTTGAAAATCTGGGCTCGTCACTAATCGCGCACATATTAACAACGTAGTTAATTTTATAAATTCTACTGGTTGCACCCGTAATGGACCCAAGACAAGCCAATTGGCTTGTCCCTTAATAATCGGCACCACGCTGGTTCCTGCGGCAACAATCATAAATAATTCTAATGCCAAACCGACTAAAAACATAGGTATGGCTATTGCCCGCCACACGGCGAATGGGACATGCATAGCACTAAAACAGGTAACAATGCCGACCATCCACCAGGTTAATTGCTTACGTGCTTCATCACCAAGGCCATAAGCCTGATCTGGATCGTAACAGGCGCTAATGACAAACGTCACTCCCATGGTGGTCAATAATAACGTGGTGAGGAGCCATCCCCATGCCACGTCTTGATAGGAAATGCGTTGCATCAACGCCATATATGCATCAGGTCAATCGTTGAGCAAATTCGGTGAATGCGGCAGGAATCGGCGCTTCCACTTCAACCCGTTTTCCTGAAATGGGGTGATCAAAGCTTAAAGTATGCGCATGCAACATCATGCGTGGCGCTGTCGGCGGTGGTGGTGCGCCTGGGGCGAACATCGCGCGATGAGCGTAAACAGTATCACCATAAATAGGACAGCCAATTCCACCCAAGGTTACGCGAATTTGATGTGTACGCCCTGTTTCAAGTCGCACTTCTAATTCTGCTCCGAGATCGCGACCGTCTTTGGCTTTAAATGATCGTAACACCCGAAAATGCGTAATCATTTCTTTCCCGGCCTCTTCATCTTGCACCATTACGCGACGACCATCGTCATCACGAGTTAATGCCCCACGAATGGTGTCTTCGCGACGCTTAGGTGTACGCATCGTATAACAGCGATAAACGCGCCCTGCTGCGTGCGTCGCAAATTGCGCTGCCATTAGTCGTTGTGCTTCTTTAGTTAATGCAAAACACAAACAACCGCTCGTTTCTTTATCTAAGCGATGAACAATGCCGATAAACCCAATGTCTTGGCCACGTTTGCGGAATACTCGTCGCAATAATTCAGGTACGTGTCCACGTTCTGGAACAAGTTGCCCAGGTTGGTGCGACGGTGCTGAGACTATACCGAC
>SYDV01000124.1 GCA_005801395.1 Planctomycetia bacterium
CGAATTACCAAGTTCCTCAAGAAGTGAATCGCAAGCGTGGACAAACGCTGGCTTTCCGTTGGGTTTTGGAAGCTGTGCGTGCGCGCAAAGGCCGCCCAACGGCAGAAAAACTCGCTCAAGAATTGATCGACTGCTACAACAAAACTGGCACCACCATTCAGAAGCGTGAAAATACGCATCGTATGGCTGAAGCCAATAAAGCATTCAGTCACTTCGCCTAAGACGCGAATTCGCTGGAGTGTTTCGCTACGAGCGTTGTGCCAAAGGCACAGCGCTCGTTTTTTTTGTGAGCGACATTGAGTACGTTTAGGATGCGAGCCGCACGATGCAGACGCCGATAGGGCGAATCGATTGCATCATCAGCGCCGTTGTGCAGCATCGGATCTATGATCCTCATGCAGCGGCAATCAGCGGGTTGTTTATTACTTCGTGGTGGTGTGACTTTAGTCGAGTTATTGATCACGATATCAATTATTATGGTACTGGCTTCATTGTTAGTGCCCATGATTGGTTGGGTCAGGCAGTCGGCGCAGCAAGGCCAGTGTCAAAATAATTTACGTCAACTCGGCGCAGCGGTATGGATTTACGCGCAACTTAATGGTGATCGCATTCCAGCGAGTCGTAATTTTGGCTCGCTTAAACCAGAACAAAGTTTTGCATGGTTTCATCGTTTGCCTCCGCTGATGAGTAGCCGTACGGTGACGCAAGGTGGCGGATCATATTTTCAATGCCCATTATTTAATGGCGAAAGTGCTGGTTTATTAAGTAATGAAATTCCCAAAAGCTATAAAATGAACAGTAAAATCGACCAAGAACGAAATCGCTATATGCCATTTCGATTTAATAAGATTAGCGATCCTCGGGATGTGGTTTTATTTGTGGATGCGATTACCACCGGTGGAATGGGACAATGGGGACATGCATCGTCCGCTGCTGTCGATGATAAGCGGCATCGCGGTTGGGTTGGCGTGTTGTACGCTGATGGTCATACGACCCGTGTAAAAACGCGTCCGTCTGAGGGGTGGAAAAATGCGTTTCAGTGGGAGAGCGTGGATTGGAAATGATGTCTGATTAGCGGTTCCTCTGCCCATTAACAAAATCCTGAGGAACTCAATCCAGCGGGATCGTAGACTTGGTGCTAGCCAATCGACATCTCGCGCTTACACCCCGATTATGACTAAGCAGCGTTATCATTTTTCGGGTATTGCCGGTGCTGGAATGAATCCGTTAGCGCAGTTGATGTGTGCATGGGGACATCAGGTACAAGGTAGTGATCGCTCAATAGATCAGGGCAAACACGGGGAACTGGTTCAGCGCCTACGTTCCCAGGGTATAACAATTGCACCTCAAGACGGTAAGGCCGTCGTCAAAGGGCTTGATCGTTTTATTTATTCTACTGCCGTTGAACAAGATACTCCTGAAGTGCGAGCAGCAAAAAATTACGGCATATCATTAATGCCGCGTCCAGCATTATTGGCTGAAGTGGTCAATGCCGGCGCTCCTGGAATAGCGATCGCGGGAACATCCGGCAAGAGTACGGTGACGGGCATGATCGCGTGGATTTTGCGTTGTGCCAAATATCCAGCTACGATGCTAGGAGGAGCCCCATTAGCCGGAGACGGTAGTGCAGGTGGTTTTAGTGCAGGACCGCGAGATGCAGCAGTGGTGGCAGAAGCGTGCGAATCCGATGGGACCTTAATTGGTTATCGTCCTGGTATCGGATTAATTCATAATATTAGTCGCGATCATACGGAAGTAGAGGTTTTACATCAACAGTTTGATGCATTTGCAGCTCAAAGTCGAATTCTGTTAGTGAATGCTGGGTGCGCGGAGGCGATTAAAGCATCCCGCGGTCACGGCAATTTTTTTCGTTATGGACAGGGAAAAGGGGTCGAATATCCCCTCGATATTATTGCGGTTGGCCCAACGCGTTCACAAGGAGTCGTAGGAATTCCAGGAAGTGCCGAAATTGCCCTCGATCTACCGCAGCCTGGCGCACATAATCTGGAAAATGCCTGTGCGGCAACCGTGGTAGCGCATCATCTCGGTATTGATGGTGTGGTGATCGCTGATGCGTTGCGGCGTTTCCCAGGAGTTGCTCGGCGTTTTGAAGTCGTTGGTACTAGTGACGCGGGCATTCGTGTGGTTGATGATTATGCCCATAATGGCGAAAAAATTCGTGCGGCGATTTTGGCCGCGCAGGCCGGATGTGAACGACTGGTGGCGATATTCCAGCCCCACGGATATGGTCCAGCGCGATTTTTGCGTGATGAATTAAAAACCTTATTACCAACGATCTTGCGTCCTCAGGATCGATTTTGTTATAGTGAAATCTTTTATAGCGGCGGCACGGTGGCAAAAGATATTAGTAGCCGCGATTTGGCGAATGATTTACCGGACCGACTGCGTTGCGGCTATGCCGCGAATCAACAGGAATTATTAGCCTGGACTGCAGAGACAGCGATTCCTAACGATACCGTTCTCCTTATGGGTGCGCGTGATCCAGAATTGCCGCGTTTAGCACGGGCAATTTATGACTTACTGTAATGCGTTGTACTTCGTGGTGGTTATCGGAAATGAATAATTATTTTAAATTCGCGCATGGATAAAAGCAATCCGCTGACTGATTTGGCGGCGGAGCTGCCCGATGGCGAAGCGTTTTTAACCGCAATAACCAAGCCTTTTCGTCGTGCCGTACGAGTTCACCCACGACGCGGCGAACCAACGGGCTGGGGCACGTTATTATCAGTGCCGTGGAATCCGCATGGCCGCTTTACCGCAGCGACTTGTGATCCAGGCGATTACCTCGACTACCACACCGGTACCTGTTATCCGCAGGATGCCGCAAGCCAAGTTCCGGTGTTGTTACTCGCACCACAACCGGGCGAAACCATTATTGATGCCTGTGCTGCCCCTGGTTCAAAAACGACACAAATTGGACTGGCACTAGGGGATGACGGATTAATTGTCTGCTGTGACTCCGCCGCACCGCGCCGTCAAGTTTTAGCAGAAAATCTGGCACGTCAGGGAATTACCTGTGCTGTGGTCACACCCATGCCGCTGCATGTATTGGCTGAACGCCATCCACATGTGGCAGATGGAGTTTTAGTCGATGCACCTTGTAGTGGTCATGAGTTGCGTTCAGTTAAGCAAATTGCCCGCATGGCCGAGCGCCAATTGACGATTTTAAATCAAGCAGCGTTGTTGGTTACGGGTGGCGGACGATTAGTTTACAGTACCTGCACACCGTATCAGGCAGAAAATGAAAGCGTTATTCAGCGTTTTTTGGCAGCTCACCCTGGTTGGCAGGTCATTCCATCGATCTTGCCTGGGTGTGATACCGATTTAAGTGGTTTGGGTGCGATTCGTTTGTGGCCTCAACGCCAAGGAACTGAACCATTTTTTGCCTGTCTCTTACGTGCTCCAGAAGGAGTTGACGGACGTGGCTCTTTGCAGGGCAATGTGCCTCAACGAAATGTCATCGTCGAGCGTTGGCTTGAAAACAGCGCCCTTTACGGTTGGTATAATGGCCGCAGTTATTTCATCGCGAGTCAGCAAGCCGCTTCGTGCGCATTGCCGTCTGAGGCGCGTGGTTTAATCCTTATGCATGGTGAACACGATATCGAACCATGGGCCGCACAAGCTTTGATGGATCGTGGTGCGTCCGCACAAGTAATTACCAAGGCGCAAGCTTTAGCGCTTTGGAGCGGTCAGCCGCAAATTTTTCCTGAATCTGAAACAATTCTCGCACGCAGTGAAACTGGTGCACCGATTGGGGTTTTGACCGGGCCAACATCGGCACGACGCTTACAGATGCCTAGCCGCTTATTGCGTCAAAAGTTACTGTGAAGAAAATTTAAATTAATTGTCGAATAAAAAATCTAACGAAAATGGTTTTCTAAAGGCATAACCTTCCCTTCTATTTTTCTTTCTCTGTGGTGGGTGGAGCCTTCGTTGGTTCAGGAACAGTTTGATCAGCGTTGGTTGGTGCGCTGGGTGCCGTAGGCAGTTGTTTCTTTTGGCCATCAGCA
>SYDV01000125.1 GCA_005801395.1 Planctomycetia bacterium
AGGTGGTTTCCGCGTGGTTAATAATGCTTTTATTAATTACATGGAAAAACGCCACGGACGTGCGTATGAAGCGGCTCGCAGTTAGTCAGTTAAAGGCAGTCAGCCGAGTAAAATAATAAGATCAGTAAAAATTATCCCGCGCGGGGATCTATTAATCCATTGCTGAGTAAGCAATGCAGCGCTGCATCAAAACCGTCTTCAGCGGTGCAGGATAATAATCCGGCACCACGACCAGCGAGGGCCGCTTGCCAGCCAGCAAGATGCCGGGCGAGTCGTTCGCGATAAGCGGTGCACACTTCGGTGTCGAGCATCAGATCACCAGCGCCGCCTTCGACATCTTCTAAACGTACGGCGCCGATGGCGGTTGGCGCGCGCTCTTCAGCGGTGAGAACTTGCACACAGGCAATACGACCAGCGCCACTGCCGAGTGCATGAATAATTGCCTGTCCACCTTGTGGGCATAATCCGTCACTGATCAGGATGCGTTCTGAACCGACGGCAAAGGGAGGCGCGGGTATCGCTCCTAGTCCGTGTGCTCCATGAGCATTGGCAGCGCGTAAGGCTGGTCGCCAAGGATTTTGTAGGCGCTGAAAATGCGTGGTTGCCAACCAGATGATGGGTCGCACGCCATCAGCTTCAGCGAGGGTGGCGATAAATGCGGCAATAGTCGTCGCTAAGGTTAATTTCCCAGGCGTAATCGCCATACTTTGCGACAAGTCTAAAACAACTTCGACACGTGGGCTCACTTCTTGGCGATGGCGGCGTAACATTAATTGATCGGTGCGAGCAAATACGGACCAGTCTAAATGGCGTAAATCATCGCCGGCTGTATAGCTGCGATGGTCGTGAAATTCTAAACTAGATCCGGCTCCAGCTCCAAGTCGAGCTCCGGAGCCAATTCGACGTCGACGTGGATCAACGTTTAAACGCACCCGCTTACTCGCCGCCATGACTCGTGCATCATCCCAGTCTGGCATTATTCGCCTCGTGGATTTTTATCGTCAGCGGACGCTGCAACACGGTAGGTGGTGATGCGTAAACGCAGGCTTTGGACGATGAGCACAGCAATGGCAGCCGCACCTAATAAAGAATAAACAATAATTAAGGTTTCCCGGTAAGTAGTATTTCCAGAGATGACTTCGGTGAAGCCCATAATTGGACTGAATAACGCAATAATGGAGGTATTCATGCGACCCATTTCGAGGGCGGCTCCAAGTAGGATAGGAACCAACATCCATAGCGCGGCAATCAGTAAAATAAATCCGCGGCGTAATCCGGTGGTATCTAACCAACGACGAGCAAAGCCGCGATAACACCAATCTGTGATGACAAAGAGCATACAAATATATCCGGTGAGTACCCAGGCGGATAAAACGATTTCGCCGTCATTCTGATTATCTCTCAGGAAAAAACCAATGACGCCAAGAATCAGGCTCATTCCTGCCATAACTAAAAAGGCAATTCGTCCTCGTGCAGCGCCAGGACCGTGAATAAGTGTAGACCAACGTCGCCATTTGGGCGCTTGCGTTATCGTGCGTTCTTGCCGTGGACTAAGTTCATAAGGTTCGCTCACGCTAAAAAGACCAAGTACGCTGGCCCACAGGACGCCGAAAACACTAAAGGCAGCGAGCGCTAAACCCAGATCAGATAAACCGCGGTCGTTAAACCAAGCAATGCCGAAGAACCAACACAGGGCATTGCACCATAATCCGTACCATAAAAGTCGAGGACCGCTGCTGCGATCACTGGCACGATGAGTCATCAATGCGCCGCTGAGAACCAACATCGAGATGACAAAAGCCAGCCAGATATTGAACCACAGGCCCAGTATTAACCAACCTTCATTAGGTCGAGTTAGGAACATGGAAAAAAACCATTCTAACTCATGTAAGGCAAACCATAACATTCCGCTCATCGACCATAAGATAAATAATCCAAGACCTAAAATACTTTGGCAAAAAGCGCGCGAAGCTTTGTTGTTGCCGATGGAGGCCATAAATACAGCGAGTGTGGAAGTTGCTACTCCAGCAAGCGGCATGACCACCAGGGCAAAAGCGATCGACAGTAAATCAACACCGCGTAATAAATACGCCATCACCAAAAACGGGGCTAATGCAGCGGTGTAAAGCTGACCTTGTACGATATTAGCCCATAATAATCCACGTAATACCAGACGCGGACCCATGCCGGTGAGATCGAGTAAATCCCAAGTATCTTCATTTCGTTCGCGCGTGACGGCTTGAAAAGTATTCATCGCCTGAATGGCAATAACTAAGCTCCACGACAAAGCGAGAATGCCATACAGGGTGCGTCCAGCGGTTGAGATGGTCGAGTCAGTTACCATTCCTGCCGTACCGATGGCGGCCAACGCAGCAACCACCAGCAATAAAACAAATATCCCAATAAATGTTTTACTGCGCAATTCTTGACGAAGGGTGCGTACCAACATGGGGTTAGCGCGATTGGATACCCAGGCAGAATAACGATTAATAAGAGAGTCAGCTTGCGGAGGTGCGGTCGTGCGCGCTTCACCGGAAGTTTGACTGAGTGGGAGATCACTCATTGGACTTTCCCTTCGGTCAAATGCATGAAGAGGTCTTCCAGATTTTGTTTGCGGCCACTGTAACTAGAGATGACTAAACCGGCATCAATCAGTCGTTTTAATAAGGCGGCTTGTACCGCAGCACCACCGCTGCAATGAGCCGTGATGAGCGTGTGTTCAATAGTCACTTGTGTTAATTCTGGTTGTTCCGCTAAAATAATGGCCGCGCGTTCATGGGCTTGGACTAAGCGAATCTCTAAAACGGTTGTATGTTTCGTCGGCTCAGCCGTGGCGCGCTCTTCCATGGCCGCCGATACGCTGGCTTTAATGTCGCCAACGCGCCCGCTACGTACCATGCGACCTTGTTCAATAATCGCGACACCATCGCATAATTCTTCTAGCTCAGCCAAAATATGACTCGAGATAAAAATGGCTTTTCCCTGTTTCGCCAACAATCGTAAAAGGGCACGGAATTCAATTCGCGCACGTGGATCTAATCCAGCACTGGGCTCATCCAGGATCAGTAATTTAGGGTCATGAATTAAGCAACGTCCCAGACAGAGGCGTTGCTTCATGCCTTTGGATAAGGTCGTAATTAATTTTTCTTGGAGATCACCCAGCTGACAGAAATCAACTACATCATCAACAGCACGCTTACGTGCGGGGTCGCGTAATTTATAAGAGCGAGCAAAGAAGTCTAAATATTCCCATACGGACATATTGGGATAGGTGCCGTAATTATCGGGCATATATCCAATCATGTGGCGAACGCGGTCGGCGTCATCAACCGTTGATAATCCTGCAATAGAACAGTCGCCAGTCGATGGTAAATCAAGTGTTGCCAATATGCGCATGGTGGTGGATTTACCGGCGCCATTAGGACCAATAAAACCAAATATTTCCCCAGCCTCGAAGGAGAAACTCATATCGCGCACGGCATGGACATCACCAAAAGAACGCGATAAATTATCAACTTGCACAAAACTCATGGAGCATCTCCGATGGGTGCGGCGATTCCGGCGACATAAATCAGTGGCACATCGCTGTCGATGGCGCTCGGTCCTGGGAGTGGATCAAGCGGCTGATCGGCCACCGCGACATAACAAAAGGGTTGTTTTTTGATGCGATCCCAGGCGAGCCACGCTTCGCTGCCAATGCGCTCATTTAACTCTTTGGATAATTCTTGCGCTGGA
>SYDV01000008.1 GCA_005801395.1 Planctomycetia bacterium
TCAACCACTTATCCACCTACCTCGTCGCCCAAACCATCACAGCCGTCGCGCGCAGGGGTCAAGGATGCCGGTGGGCAACACGAAAAGGCCACGAAATACGATGTTTTAGACTGAGTGGTGCACTTACTCATTGAATGTGCCCTGTTACCTACTTCTCCCCACTCTGATCCCACACCCAAAAAAAGATGCCATTACAGGCAACCATCACTAGAAATATAATGGTTATACCAAAAGTGTAACCCACGTCTGGTAAGAAAGAATCACTGATCTCCGTACGTAACGTTGCGATATAAGTTTCAGGTATAGCAATAATTATTGCCGCAATAAATTTATCGTGTTTTATCATAATGAGTTATTATAAAATTTAGAACGGTCACGGTCTGAATTCCTAGTAAAACAAAGGCTATTCTTCTCTTACCAGGTGCAAGGTGAGAGTATAGATATTGATAAACGGTGCTCTGACGGTGAATTATTTATTTCTATCCTAAGTACGTCAGTTAATTCTCACTGATCATTCAAGATGAGTCAGAAATGATTGAATACAATCTCCAGACTTGTCTTACAAGGCCGACAAAAAAATGGCGCTGCAAATTGTAGACGTTCCCCACTCACTATTTGAAAGCATTAATCCAGTTTACGGCGAGGTCGTTAGCTGACTCTTAATCGCTTCCTGCGGGTGCTGTATGCTTATTCCCAATCGTCGTGCGCCAACGCCTTGCGTGTCGTGCGGAAGCGAAAGACCGCCACTGCTGAGTGGGAGGTGGAGATGTCAACCGTATAGAAACCATGCTGGTCCCTGGTCATGGACATTTTACCGTCGGGAAATTTCACTTCGATCACCCCGTTTGCGGCCTTCTCCACAGACTGGATATCATACGTGCGTCCCAGCCATTGAAGTTCCTGGGTACCATTAATTCGTCCACGTTTTGTTTGGCCGAGGAATCCCTGCCTAGTATTGCCAACGCTCAGCCATTCGACGCCCGTGAATTCTATCGCGGGCGCGAACCGCTTCAGATCTGCTGCCAGTAAATGAGTCATCATGTTCAGCAGGAAAAGCAGAGCGAATTTCATGATGTGATACCCTACAAACTAAAGAGTGAACACCAGCATAGATCCTCCCCCGGTTTTATGGACGCCCAGATAAGCGGGAAACTAGCAGATACAGAATAGGCGCGATCTTCTTTAACCGCGTCCATTATCATAACCATCTAGCGAACCACCTTACCACTCGCAGTCATAACTAATTTGTCCACCATCGTATAACCGGCAGGGCGTTTCAGTGGAGCGAGTCGTTCAGCGCACCAAGCAGCAAGCGCCTCGGTCGCTGTGGCAGCATCTGTATTTGGTTTGAGTTGAATATCGGCATGTACTTGTTCGCCGAGTCGTGCATCGGGTTGCGCATGAACTCGACTGCCTACAACGCTCGGATGTGCGTTTAGGACACTTTCGACTTCTAATGGAAATACTTTTACTCCGCCAACATTAATAACATCTTTTATTCGACCTAATAAACGAATCCCACCCGCGGATGTCCATTCAGCGCGGTCACCAGTGCGGAAATAGCCGTGATGCAAAACACTGTCGCATGGTCGCCATGGGGTGAGATAGGCGTCAAATAATCCTGGTCCGCGTAGGGCTAACTCTCCCGATTGTCCCTTGGTGACTAAGACCCCCTGCTCATCAAATAATGCTATTTCGTAATCGGGTAACGGTTTGCCCAATTCACCTGGTTTTTCGTCGACCAGACCATCGCTAATAAAAGGTAATCCTACCTCAATAATGCCAAGGCCCTGAGAAACGCCGAGTCCATGACGTGTGCGAAAATCAGCGGCGGCGGTCGCATCTAATGCCGTCGTGGTTGATACCACGCGTTGCAGGGTTGACGGTAAATCAACGCCAACTGGTAATTCAGCTAGGCGACGGATATGCCATGGACTGCCATAAGCAAACGTCACCTGATGTTCACGGGCGATGGTGGCGGTGCCCGATGCCCGAAGGGCATTACCAAAAATAATGGCGGCGCCGTGTTGAATATAGAGAAGAATTGAAACCGCAAAATGGTAGGCCATCGGCAGCAACCAAAGCACGCGATCGTTCGTACCTAATTTAAGGCCGCGATTTGCCGCCGTTACGCGGGCCAACAAACTGCGATGAGATAATAAAATTCCTTTTGCTGCGCCGGTGGTTCCCGATGATAAACGCAAAAAGGCGCTCATGCCTGGCCCTAACGGATCGACGACTCGCGGTAATCCTGTACTAACAACAGAAATAGTGGCCAAATCAGCCACGGTCGCCGTACGTGGAATATCCAAACGCCACGGTGTTTGTAACGTCGACAATAGCGACGCTATTTCGGCATCGGCTAAGGTGTGATCAACCGGAGCATGGACACCACCAATAGAAAGAACCGCCAACGCTGCGACTAAACTAGCCGCACCATCGTGCGCCCGCAAAGCCACACGATCACCGACCACCACTCCTTGCGCTGTTAAGCGTTCCGCCATCGCCAGGACCGCCGCGTGTAATTCTGCCCAGGTCAATCGTTGAGGACCATCCGCCACCGCCAAAATCGTCGAGCGTTCTTGTGCGTGTCGTATCAAACCATCCGTGATGCGTTCCATGGCGGCGCAGCACATCGGCTGTGTGGGCGTTGGCAATGAATTATTCTGCCTCAGTGGTGTCCGTAAAACTAAACGAGCGTTCCAATAATCGCCATACCAGCAGCCTGCATGGTGGCGAATACGGTACCGATGAATGCAACGGCGCTGGGCAAACCGGCATATAACACCATCAACGACACCACAATTTTTAAAGCAAAACTAATACTTAATAAATTAATTTGAGGAACGGCACGAGTTACTACACCTTCAGCGGCCGTAATGGCCATGATCGTCGCCAGTACCGGAAAACTCATCGCCACGGCAACTTTTGACATGTCATCGAGTCCTTGGGCAAGGGCCAATTGAAATGACTGGGTTATCTGCACTGCGCCTATCGGGATGACTTCATAACTACGTGCCAGTGCAGCAAAAAAATAATGATGACCATCCCAAACAAAAAACAACAACACGGCCAACATATGCATCACATCGCCAATTGGCGTCACACTAGCGTTCGTATCTGGATCAAAATTTTCTGCGGCGGAAAAGCCAGAAAAACGATTAATTAATTCACCACCGAAACGAATACCCTGCATAAATAGACCGACGAAAAAACCCATACTGACGCCGACTAAGGCTTCCTTGAGCATCAAAACGATAAACCAACCATCCAGCGCAGGGATCGGTGAGGTGCTGGACGCCAATGGCCAAAGCACCGTTGTTACCGCCACTGCTAATATCGCTTTAATTGGCGTCGGAATATATCCATCGCCGATAATCGGACCTGAAACAAAAAGTGCGCTCACACGAACGAAAATGAGAATCGCCAGTGGAAAGCTTTCAAACAAACCAGTGAGCGGCGCCAAATCCATCGAATTAAGCCAAAATCATAAACTGGTAACCTTCATTAACTTTAATCACAATGCACCAAACTTTGGTAATCCCAATATAATTTCACTGGTATAAGTCATCATAATGCGCGTCATCCACGGCCCAAAAACTACAAAAGTAACCACAATGGCGAGCA
>SYDV01000126.1 GCA_005801395.1 Planctomycetia bacterium
AGTAAAGGCATTGATCTTCGCCAACACGGATCAGGTAATCTCGGAGCCACCAATGTTGGTCGCGTCATGGGACGTCCGTGGTTTTTTATTGTCTTTTTCGCTGATCTCGCCAAAGGTTTATTACCTGTTTTGTTCGCCCTTTTTCTGGTCGAACGTTATCAGGCCTATCCAGCACTTCCGATATTAGTTGGCGCAGCTGCCATTTTAGGACATATCTTTACTTGTTTTCATGGCTTTAAAGGTGGCAAAGCCGTCGCGACAGCACTTGGCGTATTAATCGCTTTGGTTTATATTGCCGCTGCTATTGCCTTTGGCATTTGGCTATTGGTGTGGGCTTTGGGCTATGCGGTGTTTCAGATGAAACCCAGCGAGGCCGTTGGTCCCGCATCCATCATCGCCGCACTCGCTGTACCAATTGCCCATCTCTCAACGTTTCCCGCGCCGTGGGCCGTGGTTAATTTGCCACTCACTCTCTTTATATTTCTCGCCGCGGCCTTGGTGATTGTGCGACATCGTTCAAACATCGCTAAATTACTTAAGCCACGTGTCGCAGAATAGAACTCATCCCAAAAATCCCTCACGTCGGTTGGCTTGGTCTCGAACTCACCACCGTTGTTGTCAAAAACTCGACCTAGCTCTGCTAGGTCGAGTTTTCGCCGCCTAGGAGGATGAGTCCGATCCGCTGCGCCCACCTTGGAGGGATTTTGGGGATGAGTTCTAATATTTACCACTAAGATTTGTTACGGTTGTGGTTCAGGCGCTGAAGTTTTTGTCGTTGGATCTGCCTGTTCCACCATACGCTCTTTCCCTGGTGGTACCGCTAAGTCCGGCAACAACGCCACCAACGCCTGACGAGCGCGATAAAGGCGTTTTTCCACATTCGAAACACTGATACCTAAACTGTCCGCGATATGGTCATAATCGAGATTCGCTTCATACTTTAATAGCAAAATTTCGCGATATTGCGGCGCAATTCGATCAAGCGCACCACGCAAACGATCCAGTTGTGGATTATCGCTAGCGCCTTCTTTTTGCGGAACATCTTTCAATATTTCGCTATCCACACTACGTACACGTGCATTACGACGTAACCAACTGACCGCTTCATTCCGAACAATGGTGCTTAACCACGACGGAAATGTTGCGTATTCACCCAATTGTCCCAAGTGATTGTAAGCACGCATGAATGATTCCTGCACCACATCATCTACGGCAATATCATCACCTAGAACACCGCGTGCTACCGCACGAGCCCGAGATGCATGCATAGCAACCAACGCTTCAAAGGCAGTGCGGTCACCAGCCAATGTACGTTCAACGAGAGTTACATCCGCTTCAGCCATCGGGGATACTATCGCATCATCGATGGCAAAGGCAGACGAATTCTATTTGGTCCTGAGCAGAGCGACTGAGACTGTCGCGCATGCCCAAAACTCCACGCATCACGACCATCACTCTTGACTGGGGCGACACCCTGGCCGCCAATTTTGGCATGCCCTATTTGGTCACTCAACGACGAGCCTTTGATCAACTGGCAGCCGATTTGCGCGCGGCTGGATGTGAAGTGCCAGTCACTTTTACGCAAACAGCAATGGCCGATTTGTCGGTCGACTGGAAGCGCTCGATTGATCCAATAGCTAATCCCGAACACAAAGAATTCGATTTTGCTGCCATGCTGAGCAACTGGGTCAAAGCCGTCGATGGTATGGATGTCGAAGCTCATCGACTCTCGCGCATTATCGCCCGCTGCATGGCGCGCTTGACCGATACCGTCATTCCCTATGGCGATACCCTGTCCGCGCTCAGCATGCTCAAAGCGCGTGGTTATCGTTTGGGAATTTTGTCGCACACGCCATGGCCCGGAGACGCTTGTCGTGAATGGTTTGTGCGCCACGGCTTGGCCAGTTATTTGGATTTTTACAGCCTCAGCAGCGATGTCGGTTGGATTAAACCGCATCCACGACATTTCCAACACGCACTTGATCAAGCTGGCGTGCCTGCAGAACAAATATTGCATGTTGGCGATCATCCAATGCGTGACATTCAAGGCGCGCGGGCGTGCGGTTTTCGCACCTGCTTAAGAGTCACGGAAAACATGCATTCGCAAGACGCTCTCAGCGCCTGCCAACCGGACGCTGAAATTCTTCATTTACGTGAATTGGCTGACATCATTGAGCGCTTATAGCGATCGGTCGGTCGCCACCCATGACTTGCATGTCGTCTATTTAAGGCCTCAATCAACGTATGACGAGTTTTCAGTCTGGCCCAGAACGAGATCGGCGTTTATCCGCTAAACCACGCTATGGTTATCGCGAAACAAAACCATTAGCTCACGAAATTTCACAATTACTCGGAAGCGAAACTTTTCGTAAATTGCGGCGCTTTCAACGCGTTAATGATGCATTGAAGAGCGCACTTGGTGAAACATTTCTCTCTCGCATAAAACCCATCAGCTTAAAAACTGGTGTCCTCATTATTGAAGTCGCTGACTCCCCGTTATTGGCTGAAATTAAACAACACTACGATCACCGCGTGACGCAATCTTTAGCAGATGCTGGAACTGGCGTTTCGCGCGTCCAATGGCGTTTAGCTCGACGACGACCTACGACTGAATAATTCGCCCGGAAGGCCATTCGACCGCGCTTAATTTCCGCTCCGGTAACCCTCCACTGGTATCACATAAAATTCGTTGCGGTGTAATCAATGGCTGACGCACTGGCGTGTGACCACTCACGACGCACCAATTCATGGGCAAATCATTGGGCACACTATGCGACCATGCTTTATTAAACAGTGGTGCGGCTCCACCGTCATCACCATCCCATCCGGCGTATAACGCAGGTAATTGCGTCGTTACCGGACGTTCGCCAAGACCAGCATGAACGGCGATCCAATGCCTGTCGTTTTCTTCTCCTTTTATGATCCACGGCAAATTAACCAACCAAGCTAATTGCTCTTCCATCACTTCGCATAACGCTTCCGCTGTTTGTACGTTATAGGCCTTCATTACGGCATGCCCGCCAAAGCCACGAACCCATGCGTCAAATAAACGAGGATCTGGATCAAAGCCCGATCCCGGAAAACCCAAACTACGCAACAAAGTATATTCGTGATTCCCCATTAAGCAGCGCGCTTGCCCGTTATCACATAATTTCTTTACGCGCAACAAAACCCCAGGCGCATCCGGCCCTCGGTCAATGAGATCACCCATAAAAACAAGGTCGCCAGATAGCTGATCCAATAAACGATTTAAGCGTTCGCTCCATCCATGAACATCACCAATAAATGTAACGGGCATGCTAAACAGCATCACCGTCAATCATCACCTGCAAAGGTGATAAATTAACGGTGATGACGATGCAAACGTTACGATATCTTAGGGGGCAGTCGGTGCCGATGCTGGAGCTGGAGTGCTCGGCACCGTTTCGGGAGCTGGAGCTGGAGCAACTGGTTCTGGAGCAACTGGCGTTGGCTGCGTACCAGGAGGTAAACCCAGCGCATCGCCAATAGCCCCAGTTACACCGGTTGGTGCCGCAGGCGGAGTTTCTTTCGGTTTATCTTCAAATTGTTTGTCCAACGCTGGACGTAACGCTTTAAAGTTTTCATCACTGATCACATAAAAGAATTGAATGAAACGTTTTTGTTCTTTTGCCGCCTGCTCACTTCCCGCTGGGACGGCCGGAGTTGCTGCTGGAGCAGGCGTTGCGGCAACTGGAGCGGCAGGATCAGCTGCTTTTTTAGCCGCTTCGTCCGCTGCTTTTTTAGCCGCTTCTTCTGCTACTTTAGCTTTCGCATCAAAGTCAGCCGCTGGATCATACTGCACGAAGACACTCATGTAACGATTGTGTCCAGTTGATCCTTCTTTCACCTCGGCTTTTTTGAGCTTGTCTGCTTCGCCCGCTGGCTTTTGTTCATTCTCACCACTGATTTCACCAAATAAGAGACTATAACGTAAGCCGTTTTTAGCCGTGAAATCGACTCGGCCTTCATTGCCGAACAAAGCGTACGATTTATTCCCAATATTAACCTTTAAAGAATCAGGGCGATTTAATAAAGCAGGATTATCTGAAGGGAAAAATCCAGCTGCCGTTAACCATTGCAGGCTGAATTTACGCACGCCAGTCAACTTAAGACCCGTACCTTGGCTCAGCACCGCATCGACCGTGGTTTTATTCGCTTGTTTACCCGCTGGGGTTTGTGGCGAAATCCATGCCCCTGCACTGTCTGCTCGAGAGAAAATTGATTTCGAGCGTTCTTCTATTGAGCCATTTTGTTCGTTTACGGAATAATCTGAAACTAAGATTTCACGAATGTCTTCACCTTTCAGTTTCAGCAAATCGGTTTCAACCCAGTCAACAAAACGAGTACTAATATCGGCTTCTACTTTAGCCGTATAAACCGCCGCTTCATTGGCATCGCGCACAAAAAAGAAACCATCGCTATCAGGCACGGTCTTACCCACAATTAAATCAAGCAAGACGCCGCCAGTGGTGTCTTTTAATACGACGCGTTTGCCGCGACCTTTAATTTTCGTGTCTTCGGCAAGCGGATCGACCACACCAAGATCTTCATATTGTTTACTGTCAGACGTCACCAAACGACCACGCGTGACACCACGCATATTACCGCTGGTTTGTCCAACGCGCGTGCCGCCATCAGCAGGATAATTATAGTGACTTGGAATTATCCATGAGCCATTGGTGCGGCTGACTTCAAACACATTGGCCGAGTCAGCACTATCATCCCAAGTCACCACGCGCAGCGAGGCGACTTGCTCTGCCGCAATATCATTACCACTGCGGGTAAGGAGTTTTCCGACCAAATTGGTCTCACTCACGACGGCTTTGGACGATGGAACCCAAGCAGGAATCGCTGTTGCGATTGCCAAAATACCAAGAACTAAAGGAAGTGATTTCATGGCTGACTCCGTTTACGCGAAGCAGGGATGTGTGAGCGTTCACTGCGCAGGCGCAAGGACGCGACACCCAGCACCAACACTAACATAACAAAACCTGGAATGCCGACGGCAAACCATTTCACGCTTAATAGATGTCGATTAATCGTGCCATCTTGAATGATTTCAGCATCACGGGCTGCAACTTCGCGTTGATTTTCAATATCAGACAAATTCTTTTGCAATTTACGATTTGCATCGCGTTCAACTTCAGCCTTGAGTTGCTCTTTGGCGTTCGCATCAAGATCGCTTTGCGCGTCGATTTTTTCCGTCGCCTTACGATAATTTTCTTGCGCTTTATTGACCTCGGTTTCAGCGGTACTTGCCGCCGCTTCTAATTGATCGCGACGCACTTTATCGGTTTCTACCATGACATCTTGGATGCGCGATAAAGGACGAGCTTGTGGGCGACGAGTACGTAAAGCTAAAAACGATTCATCGCTGGCCAAAGCGTCAACGGCATTCGCAATGAATTGCACGTTACGCAAATTACGCAGGACCGTTAGTTCATCACGCGATAACTGATTGCCAGCATTGCGATACAAATCAAAAATCTGATTAATCGCAAAGTCGGTATCCGCCACCACAATTACACGAATTGGTTTCGCGCTAGGAACTCCGGTCTTTTTAACCGGTTCTTCTGTTGGAGCTGGAGTCGCCGCAGGCGCTCCACCAGCTACTGGTGCGGCTGGAGCAGGAAGTGCTTTCGGATCAATTTTGGGATAGGCACTTGGCATGATACCCGTGATTTCTACCGCTAACGCTGGCCGACGACTGGCGTCACCGGGAAGGAAACGCTTCGGTTGGGTTTGCTGCATACCCTGGAAACCTTGGGTGAAGTAATCCGTAAATTGATGGCGTCCCCATTTTGCATTCGCCGTTGGCAATAATAACGGGGTTACTTTCAAGCTTTCTGGTTTACCTTCGGCCACTAAAATCGCGCCTGGGAATGGTAACAACACAGAATCAATCCCTGTGGTGATAGACGATGCTTCAATACTCTTTTGATCCTGCATCAACCAGACGAACGCTGGTGGCATCATCCCACGGAATTGATGACCAGGATTAAAGTCCGACCACACGATACTATTAAGATTAAAATCTAATCCCATGCCACGATAGAACGGAGTCATATCGGCTTTTTGTTCCGGTGGCTGTTGTTGTTGCATCATCGGATTGCCACCCGGACGCTTTGGCTGGCTCGGAGCTAATTGTGGTCCGCTAAAGGCTGGCAGCGGATCTTCGAGAATAAGAGTCGGACGACCTGCCCACACATAATCGTGTAATTTTTCTAGCTGCGGTTGAGTCAAACTCGATGGCAAGGGCACCAACAAGACCGAAATGTCTTCTGGGACGTCGGCGTCGAAGGACACTTCACGCACATCATATTGTTTCTTCAGTTCATCGACCAATGCCCACGCTTGGCGCATTTGACCAGTCTGAAAATCAAAGTCCGCCGTCATTTTCAAATCGGTAGAACCGATCCCAAGCACCGGACGTTTGACGCTGCCAACCGTACGCACGGCACGCACCACTTCGTATTCAACCGATAAACCAGGATCAAAGGCAGAAATATTTTGACTACGCGAGCCACTCAAAACGGCCGCACTTAAAAAGATATCTTGTTGCTTACGGCCGCTAACACTTTCAACCAAAGCGCTAAATGGACGCAGGCCGAATTCCTTCGTCGCGCGCACACCATCGGCATCAAGTGGATTATTGGGACGGTAAAAATCCACCGTTACTTTGCCACCAGATGACCGTTCGACGGCCTTTAATTTATCTTCCACTTCCTTCGCTTTGACCTGTAATTCAGCAGGCAATTTACTGCTAATAAATACGGAAATAGTAACTGGGTTTTCAACTGCTTTTAAAATAGCAGAAGATGTCGCACTAATTGAAGATAAACCTTCCGAGCTAACATCCGCGTCAACGTTTTTAACATACGCTAAACGACCAACATTGAC
>SYDV01000127.1 GCA_005801395.1 Planctomycetia bacterium
AGAAATCCAGGCAAACTATCGCTGAGGCTTCCTAATCCATAGGTCAACCACGAACCCATACTGGGACGTCCAACAATTTGATGACCGCTATTCATAAATATTTGCGCGGGACCGTGATTAAATTGATCGGTGTGGAGCGAGCGAATGAAGGCCAAGTTATCAACCACCTTGGCCGTATGTGGGAGCAAATCGCTGACCCACATGCCGCTTTGACCTTGTTGTTTGAAGGCATGCGGTGAACCAAGTAATTTCGGAATGCCTTTAATAAAAGCGAAACGCTCACCGGCGATCAAACTTTCAGGGCAAGGCTGATCGTTAAGTGCAGTTAATTTTGGTTTGTAATCAAATAGATCGAGCTGCGATGGTGCACCAGCCATGAATAAATAAATAATTCGCTTAGCCTTTGCCGGAAAATGCGCTGGTTTCGGCATCATTGGATCACTGCGAACTGGTTCTGCAGCAGCGAGCTGAGCTAGAGGTGGGGCAAGTGCGAGTGCACCGAGGCCTAACAAACTTTTTTGTAATAGTGATCGTCGTGAACGAGGTTTAACTGACGTGCTATCGACTTCATTCATAAGAGTCGCCGAGTCGCCGAGATCAGAGGGGGTGAAAGCGCTTGGTTTTTCGCCTTTTAAATTCGCTTCCAGCATATTCTGCTTTCCTGCCTTTTTTTGGATTTTAACACGGTTAATTAAATCGAAGGTTTTCATGGTTATTCCCGCGTTATGGTTTCATCGAGATTGAGCAACACATTGGCCAGCATGATAAAAGCGGCTAAAGTCGCATCATTGTTGCCACCACAAATAATTGCGGCTGCGCTTTTATCTTTAGTATAAATAAGTCGTTCTTGCTCAAAAGCTTTGGTGAGATCTTTAATTTCTTGATCTGATGGAGTGCGTGCGACACAACGTTGCAGTCCAAAGCGTAAACGATCTTCGATTTTCGGGCCAGGATGTGTCATCATCATTATTCCTAAGGCCTGCGCCGCTTCCCAAAAACCGGGATCATTTAAAGCGCTTAAAGCCTGCATTGGCGTATTACTGCGCGCGCGTTTTCGGGTGCAAAATTCACGACTCGGTGCGTCAAAAGTAGAAAACGTGGCATATGGTGAAGTACGTCGCCAAAAGGTGTATAACCCGCGACGATAGCGGTCGTTTCCTGTGCTGGTGGTCCATGTAATATTTTCTTTATTGGTATTAATGCGACCTAATTCTTTTGGCCCAGGCGGGAAAACACTGGGGCCGCCGACGGTTGGTGAAAATAGGCCGCTAATGACTAACGCATTATCGCGTAGTAATTCGGCCTCTAAACGAAACCGTGGCGCACGAGCAAGCCATTGGTTGGTGGGATCGCGCTCTAACAGAGCTGGAGTAATGGTTGATGACTGACGATACATGGCGCTAGTGACGATGAGGCGTTGTAATTTTTTAATACTCCAACCACTCTCACGAAATTCGATAGCTAACCAATCTAACAATGCTGGATGTGATGGTGTTTCTCCTTGAGTGCCGAAATCTTCACTGGTCGCGACTAACCCACGGCCAAAATAAGTTTCCCAGATACGATTTACCATGACTCGGGCGGTTAATGGATGATTGTCAGCCATTAACCAGCGTGCTAATCCGAGTCGATTCTGTGGCCAGGAAGGATCGGGAGAGGGTAAAAACCCAGGTGTAGCGGCAAAAACGACATCTCCTTTACTGACATATGCACCCCGTATGCGTAGATGAGTCTGTGGTTTCGTGGCTTTTTCTTTGAAAATGAGGCTAGCTAAATTCTTTTGTCCGTCCTTTTTTTGCTCGTCGCCATTTTCTAGTGTCAAAGAAACTTCATCAGCATTGTCGAAATATGCGAGAAATGAATAATAATCACGCTGACTAAACGGATCATATTTATGATTATGGCATTGGGCACAGCCCATGGTGCTACCCATCCACACCGCTGCCGTGGTATTTGTGCGATCAATTAAATTTTCCCAACGAGCTTCTTCGGGATCGACACCACCTTCAGTGTTGACCATGGTGTTGCGATGAAAACCACTAGCGAGGCGTTGGTCTTGCGTGGCATTTGGTAATAAATCTCCAGCGAGTTGTTCAATGGTAAATTGATTAAAAGGCATATCATTATTGAAGGCTTTAATCACCCAATCACGCCACGGCCACATCACGCGTTGTTTATCAAAATTAAATCCATCGGTATCGGCATAGCGTGCCAAATCTAACCACAATCGTGCCCAGCGTTCGCCATAATGCGGCGAGGCTAAAAGACGATCTACTAATAATTCGTAAGCGTTTTCTGCTTTATTATTAACGAAATTTGCGACCTCATCAGGTGTCGGTGGTAAGCCAATTAAATCCAAGCTCAGCCGACGGATCAGAACTTCTTTGGTTGCTGCGGGTGCGGGTTTCATGTCATCGCGATTCAGCCGTTCTAACACAAAGGCATCAATCGGTGATTTTATCCATTCAGTATTTTGAATTGTGGGAATGGTTGGACGTAATGGTTTTTCATAAGCCCAATGTTTCGTAAGTGTAGCGCCTTGAACTGAGGCGCTGTCAGGCCAAACCGCACCGGCATCAATCCACGCAGCTAGAATAGCCGTTTGTTTGGGAGTGAGCGGATCTGCATCTTCAGGCATACGCTCTTCACCACCTTCCCCCCGAATACGTTGCATCAAATAACTATTTTTACTGTCTCCGATTTTAATAGAGAGTCCGCTGGTGCCTCCTTGCAGGGCGAGCGTTTTTGCGTCGAGCCGTAATTTTCCTTTTTGCTTTTTGTCGCTGTGGCACGAATAACAGGTGTCACGCAATATTGGTTGTACATCGCGGACAAAATCGGGCGCATCGGTGGCCGGTAACGTAACGAAAACAAACCATAGTAAGAGCCGATAAGACCAGCGAACAAGGAGTGTGCTGGAAAAGGCGTTTTGAGTAATCGTTTTGAGCGAAGGTAATGGGGGAGTCATCCCCAATCCGTACTATTTGGTTGGTGCAATAAATGAACTTGGACTAGGAGATTCTGAACATGCGGCAGTGCGGTATTCACTGGGTGTTAGCGCAAATCGTTGATGAAATTGGCGCGTGAAGTACGTCGGATCAAGATGTCCGACGCGTTTTGCAACTTCAGTAATCGATAAACCGTGATGGCTTAGCAGTAATTCGGCAGCGCGATCAAGTCGTGTGGCGGCTAAATATTTCATGGGAGTAGTGCCCAGTACTCGTTTAAATATGCGGTTAAGATGTTGTGGACTATATCCAGAGTGGGCGGCTAAGTAATCAAGCGTTAGTGGCGTATTGAGTTTCCCATCTATTAATGCGAGCACTTCAACGACCATGGGATCAGCCGGACGAGGCTGCAATAATTCTCGCGCAGCGTTATCACGGAATAATTCTCGAGTAATTAAATGTGCCCAACCGGGAAACATAGGCTTATGTTCATCGGATGGTCGATCAAATTCATCCATAAATGCGCGGAAGTATAAATAAAAGCGCGAACCGGCAATCATCGTTTGTCGATGAGGTGGTCCTAATAATTGAAAAACATCTTGCCCATTTGGCATGACGGCGAGTACATGCAGTGATCCTAAGGTAACGGTTTGCGTGCGACATGTTGCATGGTGAGGAATTCCAGGGGGAACTAAAATTAATTCTTGTGGTTCTAATGGGTATTCAACATCTTCAATAATCCACACGGGCTTGCCACGAATGACGTAGATAAAATTCCAATCACGAATAATTCGCCGATTCATGCTATAACCATGTTCGTGTTTTTGTCGTGAACACAGTAACGTGGTTACACGCATGTTGCTTAGCACGCGATTTAAAAAGGAAGGAGCAATAGGAACAGCAGGATTAGGCATAGGTTAACGTACGTTAAAGCGGTACGTGGTGAAGGCTGTGTAAACAAAAGTGATTTATGGAATTGTCATTTTACAATCGATATCCAGCGGTACGGCAGGACCATATTGATCAACGGGTTGATTGAACAAATAAAACCACACTGGTTCGTAAAGGTGTTTACCTTCAGCATCTTTAGGACTGCCTTTCCCAGGGGCTGAGGCATTATGTGCAATTTCTGCGTCATTTTTTACATCAGCATTAGAAATCAGGCGGCGGGTGTTGTTGTATGGTGGTTTTGTTTCATCCACGGTAATTAACGGACCGTGGTTGTGCATTTTTAATAATTGCCATGAGCGACAATAATGATCACCAGCCCAGCCACCGTCGAGTACGTGGGTAAAGCCAAAAAAACAATGAGCAGGCGTTGCAGATGGCCCATCTTGCCATGATTGATTATTATCGCGTGGTCCAGATAGCATGACAACTCGTTCAACTCTCTTATGCATGGCGAAACGCGCCGCGGTGGTGCTGCCATGCGAAATGCCAGACATAATGACCTTGTCCCATAACAGTTCTTTGCCATCGGCAGATAAAAATTGTTGCCATTGGCCCTGGGGATTTTCTTTCGTTAACCATTTCACAAATTGCAAGGAACGCTCCATCATGCCGTCTGCCAAAGGAATATTAACTAAATCGCTATGATCTTCGCCGGTTGCTGCTTCTAAGCGAATATCACCCAAAATATGATCATTCGTAATTTGTTCTTTTTTTATTTTGCTGAACCAGCCATTGGCGTAACTGACTTGAATACCATGTAAGCCGTAGCCTGAAATTCTTTCAAACAAATTACCGTTGTGGCCCATAAGCCAGATGACGAGTTTTCCTTGAGATTTTACTCGCGTGTCAACGACAGCATGTTGTAAATCTTTAACCTTGCCCTTGGCATCGGTGAAGACGAAATCAATTTCTGGGTGTTCGCGGGCGCGCGGATCAATTTCGCTAGCACGTTTAGTCAGGTCGTAGCGATTAGGCTTTTGGTCAGCTGCGTTAGCCGGCGCTCTTAATAGGACTCCAGCAGACAAAGCAAAGGAGATCACGAGGAGGCAATGGGTGATTGAGTGCATAGTAACATCCTGAAAAGCCGTGACGATTAGCCAATAGGGTGTGTACGCCAACGCTATCCTTCGCGTTGTGCAGTAAAACGTAGGAATATACGGAGTAACCAATACTGGTATCGGTGAGTCGAAATCATCCGGGTTAAATAAAACATCCACGGAAAAATCCGTGGAAGTTAAGTCTTGCGGGGCAAGTTTTATCCTAATCCGACCGAAGTCAGCAGGAGCAAGGCATTAGCGAATCAATTACTTGGTTCCAGCAGGGCGATTTAAGACATCGTTCTTCACGCTGAGAGCAATTGCGACGACTTGATCAATTAATTCTTGTTTAATTTTGAAATCATTAAGAGTTGCCACAAGGTTTTCAGCGACAGCGTTAAAGTGCGCCTCGGTTAATGTGAGGTTGCTGTGAGCTTTGCGCATATCTTTACCGGTCCAGGCGATTGGCCCACCGAAGGCAGCAGAGAGGAATTCTTTTTGTTTACGATGTTGTTTGTCCATATTGATGTCGGAAAAGAAATCTTTGATTCGAGCATCAGCTAATACTTTGACATAAAAAGCATCAACGACTGCGCTAATGGCTCCTTTGCCGCCTAATTTTTGATAGAGACTATTTTGACGGTCGGCATTGAATTTCGTACGCGATGCATCATCAGCAAAAGCGTAGGTCACTTCTTCGTAAACCACGGTGATCTTCGGGTCGGCGGGCTTGCCGCAGATGGGACAAATCGTATTGAGCGCAGCGACGGTTGCTGGTTTAGCCGCTTCTTTAGGTGCTTCTGATCTTGGTTGTGAATCAGACGTACAACTGACGTTAAAAAGCAGAGCAATGGCCAAGCTGCACGTGGAGAGGGCTAAAAGCAGTCGTTTCATAATGATTCCTGGGTTTGTGAGGGTTATTATAAACATGTATTGGTAATACATGTTTATGGCAAGAGGTAATTTGCATTCGTCGGGTTGTCTGCTTGAATCATAAACCGTTATGGGCTAGCTAGGTCGCTTGCCAGGTTGATGTCCAACATTGGCAGACTTTGCTGAGGTTTTCCTAATTTATGAAACTGAGCCTCTTCAGTGATTATTCGTTACGCACGCTGATGTACGCAGCGTTGAAGGAAGAGGTGTTTCAACTGAATGAGGTAACTAACGCGTATGGCATTTCGCGTCATCATCTTGGTAAAATTGTTCATAGCTTGTCGAAACTAGGATATCTCAACACCCAACAGGGCCGAGGTGGAGGAATTAGTCTCGCCAAGCCAGCGTCCGAGATTCGTGTAGGGAAATTGGTTCGAGATACCGAAAATCAAACGGTTCTCGTAGAATGTTTTGATGCTGCGACGAATACTTGTCCTATTAATGGCAGTTGTCGCTTAAAAGGTTTACTCGCAGAAGCGATAC
>SYDV01000128.1 GCA_005801395.1 Planctomycetia bacterium
AAATCGGGAATCGGCACCAGGTTTTCGGGTCTAAATTCTCATCATCGAGGTGGAACGCAGGTGCAAAGCGTTCGCGTTTCCATTGATTGCGACACCAAAGTGTAAAAAACCGTTCGACCCAACCGTGTAATTGTTGGTGTGAATACGAAGGGAATTCTACGACTAAACGTGGCAGAATATTCTTCGGTGGTAATTTATCTCTGATGGCGAGACGTTCGATGCGGTCGAGCAGGGGGAAAGGCATAAGGTCGCCTTCGCTCTGCTGCACGGCATCGGCGGGGCGCAGTTCTGGTGAGGACTGTTGTTTAGTGACACAGGCTAATAGAGGCAGGGGACCATGACCGATGGGGCCGCAGGTTTCCAACCAGGCGAGCCATTCGCGCAGGAACGCTTTGTCGATGCCAGCAATAGGGCTAAGTCCACCACAGGTGTCGCCGTCCATAGTGGTGTATCCAACGGCGGCTTCGCTGCGGTTACTGGTCGCCAGTAATAATTTATTTTCGAGATTCGCGATCAGCCACACGCCAGGAGCACGTGCGCGGGCCTGAATATTTTGCAGCGCTAAGTCGTCATGTTCCCAGGTCGGCAAACGCCCAAGGGCATGGCCGACCGCTTGCGTATAACCACTGACAAAGGTGTCCATCTCAATAGACAGGTGCTTAGCATCGACCATCGCGGCAATGGTGGCGGCGGCATCGCGGGTAGCCTGACTGCTGTTGACGGTACCTTGATAAAGTGTGGTCAATAGAATTCGAGTCGCAACTGACGCGTCAGTTATGTTATTTAAACCAGTGATATAAGATAACCGTTCTTTTATCCCTTTGATTCCGATCTCTTCGATTACCCGACGCACCATCAGTCCAATTAAACTAACCACAGCGGCGGAATCACATCCGCCGCTAAGACTAACAACAAAACCACGACTACGGCTTTTGCGAAGATAATCAAAGAGCGCGAGCGTTTCCGCACGGGTGAATTCTTCAGCCTTGAGTGAGGTACTATTTTCCCAGGCTGCGATAGTCAGTGGTTTACGGACACAGATCGGTGTCACTGGCCAGGTGTGTTTAATCGAGACGAGGCCCATATGATCAGTCAGCGCAGGATGGAAACTGCTGATGCGCGCATGAGCCATACGAGCCGCAACAATATCGATGGTGGCAGTGGTTATTTCCCATTCCTGGAAGCCAAGCCGCGAGCCTTGCGCGATGACGCGGCCACCTGCGGCAATCATCGCACCGCCATCGTAAATCGCACGTCCAGCTTCATTACCCAGTAAATTTGCATAAACATAAGCGCATCCAAATGCGCGACTGCCTTCCGTGACAAAACGATGACGGATGGCTAATTTACCAAACGCGAAATGACTCGCAGAAGGATTAAGAATAACATCAGCGCCATGTGCACTGAGGCGCACACCAGGGCGCTCTGCCACCCAGGCATCTTCACAGATCTCGAAGCCAAAACGAACACCACCAAGTTCGAATAATAAATCGCCAAAAGGCACCTCTACGCCGCAGATGAGTGTCGTGGTTACCACACCATCTTGCCATGGTTTAAACCAGCGTGGTTCGTAATGAATACCATCACCGGCTAAATTTTGTTTTGCCACTACGCCAATAATTTTTCCATCTGCAATAACGGAAACACAATTAAATAATGCACGTTGATGAAGACGGGGTAGTCCAATGGCAACGACTAGACCGGCGGTTTCCGGCAATAATTCACCGAGCACCCGTTCCGCCTGAACCACGATATCGGTACCGTGGAAGGCATCCTCACACCCGTATCCAGTAATGCAAAGTTCAGGGAGACACACTAATCCGGCTTCTGCTGCGCGGGCTGCTTTTAATGCCGCACTGATACGAGATTGGTTCCCGTCCCAATCCAGCGGAGTTTGGTTAAGGATAACGGCGGCAACATTCAATAGGGTCATATGGCACTCCGATAGCGCGGATTAATTGACAATTGATGAAGGCTTTTACGGCCCACGTGCGGCTAAAATCAATGCCGTTTTCCGTTTATGTAATCCCTGTTCCAATCCCACGGGGTATTGGTGAGGATTATCCAGGCGTTTGACGCCATTATGAAATAAGGCGAGCTGGGCCTGAGTGCGTTCTCGAATATCGTTTAATAATGGACGGTGATAAACAAGGCCACCGTTCCGCAGTATGGGTACCAACAAATCCTCGCTGACAGCATCGGCGGGCATTAATTTATGACGCGTAGAGTCAGCAGGATCAATCATGGTCCACTGCGGGGGTGGTTGGTGTAATTCATCCCAAATAACGTCGCCGACGGCTTCTGTGCCAACCCTAAAACGGCGTACATTTTGCATGCCGGGATTTGATACTTTAATGGCTTGTTCACTCAATTTGACACGCGGTTTCCAGGTTCCGCCAGGTTCGCGAATTGCGGCGAGTTTATAAACCCCACCCAATGCAGGTTGATCGTAGGCCGTCACTAATTTAGTGCCGACACCCCAGACTGAAACTTTGCCGCCTTGATCTTTGATGCTAGCGATGGTGCGTTCGTCGAGATCATTTGATGCAACGATACTGGCCTTGGGAAATCCGGCTTCGTCAAGCAAGGTACGTGCTTGGATTGATAACCAAGCAAGGTCGCCCGAATCAAGACGAATACCGACCATTTCATAACCGCGTTCGCGTAATTTTCGGCCAACCGCGATAGCACGTCGAACACCTTCGAGGGTGTCATAAGTGTCGACCAAAAAGACACAGTTATTCGGCATCGCCTGAGCATAAGTTTCGAAAGCTGCTAATTCATCGTCAAATGACATAACCCAACTATGGGCGTGCGTGCCGCGCACGGGAATGCCATAACGTTTCCCGGCCAAGACATTTGAGGTTGAACGGCAACCGCCAACGTGGGCTGCACGACTGGCGCTTAATGCCCCGTCAAATCCTTGTGCGCGACGTAGGCCAAATTCCAATACAGGTTCACCACGTGCCGCAGCACAAATGCGTGCGGCTTTGGTGGCGATTAGGGTATTAAAATTAACTAAACATAATAATGCGGTTTCGAGTAACTGACCCTGTAAAATTGGACCACGGATTCGTAATAACGGTTGATGTGGGAACACTACAGTGCCTTCTGGGATCGCATCAATATCGAGACTGAGTCGTAGGCGCCCCAAGTAGTCAAGAAATCCTGGTTCGAATAACGGCTTATCATCGTTGCCAGTAAGCGTTGCTAAATAAGTGAGATCGTCTGGTGCAAAACGAAAAGCCTGTAGCCATTCAATAACCGGCTCTAGCCCTGCCGCTATGGTGTAACCGCCACCAAAAGGCGCTTTACGGAAGAAGAGATGAAATACCGATTCGTGTTCGGCGCGTCCCGTTTTCCAATAACCATAAGCCATGGTTAATTGATAGAGGTCAGTAAGTAGGGCGCTGCCGTTCATAGCGGACTCCAGTGATAGTGTCTATATTACACTATGATATCGAAGTCAAGTCACGGCCAATAATTTTGCTAAACGTACTCGTGGATCTAGCCTGCGCTTCACTAAGAGACGTGAATGTCTCGACCATTACAAATTAAAATACTTCGCCCCCGGATGATGAACGATAATCGCTGACGTTGATTGTTCCGGATGCAGTTGGAATTCTTCGGACAATTCAACGCCGATCTCTTGCCATAACAGAAGGTCTTGTAGGTATTTCTGGTCTTCGATGCGGGGGCAGGCGGGGTAGCCGAAGGAGAAGCGGCTGCCTTGTTCGCTGGTCATTGGGTTTTCTATTCTACTGAATTCAAAACGGTGAAGAAAGCCAATGGAACTTTAATTTTTATATTTCGATAGAATCAGTCGAATAAGAGTCTTGAGGGTTTGCTAGGGCGAGTACGGTTTTTTCGACGGTTCTTCGGGGACCCGGCTATTTTGACGCGTGGGTGCATCGGGGCCAATGCACACCGGAGTATCGGCTGACCATTGAACAATGTATTGTCGCAGGCTGCGTTTGCGCTCCGTCGTTTGCGCCACGGCCCTGCGCAATGCGTCCAGCATGGCTTGTGTTGTTGGACCAAGATCGACTGGGGCGCTCATAGATTGGCCTCGTGCTGTAAGTGATCAAAGCTAGGTTGGTCGAAAATCGTGCGCGTGCTACCGGTTTGACGAAAAACCAAGAGTGGTTCGGGACCCGCATTTAGTAGGCAGTGGGTTTGATTCACTGCTTCACCAAAAACCGTCATTAATTGTGTAAACTGCGAGGAAAACGACGGACAATATCTACATCTGGAATGGCATGGCCACCATGTGCAACGCGTTCGGTCACACGCAATCGTGACATTTCTACACTGGGTAACGCTAGGTAAATTAATTCGACCTGCCAACCACCTGCCCGTAACTCACGAATTAATTTTAAATAGCCACGACCAGATAAGGTAGTTTCAAAAGCAAAAGATTCTCCAGCTTTATGAGCGGCGGCCATTTCGCGTAAAAATAAACGACCGGCGGTTGCCGCCTGTCGCTCAGGAGCCAGTGGTGATAGACCAGCGGCAATTAAATCAGCATTAATAAAACGGAGACAACCAACCACTTGCGGAAGGTAGTCCAAAGCAAAGGTGGTTTTTCCTGCTCCATTCGGCCCAGCGATAATCCAGCACGTGGGCATCAGCGTGCCTGACATTTCTGCATACCGTTTTTATTGCACCCAGGTTCAATAATTTTCGGTTTAATAAAGCTCTTACTAAAATCACGTTCGGAGAGGTCGCGTTTACCCATTTTATGCCCTAGCGCGGAGTGAGGAAAGTATGGCTGTGAGGCTATGACTTTGGCCGGTACGGAGCATGGCGCAACATGGATCCTTGTGGATCTTATGGGCCGACAGGCATCCCTATGCAGACATTTGATGCTGTTTGATTAGGTGATTTCGATTGGTTCATGACATAAAAAAACCGATGAAAAAACCACTAATAGATCGGGCCTTCAGCCCTCAAATCATCGGTTTCCGTAATTCCTGGGGCGTTGCCCCAGGCTGGTATGGTGTCGCGCCTTTGGCGCTGGAATCCATTGCGCTTTTTCTGCCTAAGTCGCAACTCTACCGGCTCAATTTCACACAAGTATAATGAAAGTTGCTGATGGGATGTCATCATATTCCAGGGTGACAGGACTTATTTGCTCAGAATCGCAGTCCTGTTGTCGCACTAACGGTGCGACAATAATCCATCCCAAGGACAAGAATCAGCCAACTCACAAATTAAAATACTTCGCCCCCGGATGGTGAACGATGATCGCTGATGTCGATTGCTCAGGATGGAGTTGGAACTCCTCTGACAATTCCACGCCGATGTCTTGCCATAACAGAAGGTCTTGTAGGTATTTTTGGTCTTCGATGCGGGGGCAGGCAGGGTAGCCGAAGGAGAAGCGGCTGCCTTGGTAACCCTGGGTGAAGAGGTCTTTGAGTTCGAGGGCGTCGTCACCGGCGATGTCGAGTTGTTGGCGAATGCGTTTGTGCCAGTACTCGGCTAGGGCTTCGGCGCTTTCGACGGAGAGGCCGTAGAAGTATAGGTATTCTTGATAATTATCGGCTTTGAATAAACGCTGGCAGTGTTCGCTGGCGATGGCGCCCATGGTGACGCAGTGCAGCGCTAATACGTCGCGTGCGCCGTTAGCCCAGGCTTTTGCTGGGATAAATGACTGTTCATCACTGACCGCCGATGCACCGAGGGGGCGGAAATAGTCGCTAATACATAGATGCTGGCAGACTTCCGGACTTCCGGACTTCCGCTGGTTTTGCGAAACAGCCGGATTCGGCATCTGGCGGGGTAAATTAAAGCGGCAGCGTTCTGCTCCGGTTTCTGGATCGAAGACGATTAAATCATTTTTGTCTGAAGCGCAGGGATAGTAACCATACGCGACCGAGGGGGAGAGCATTTTTTCACGTGTGGCTTTTTCTACCCAACGTTTGAGCGTTGGTATCGCTTCGCGGTCAATGAGTTCCTGCCATTGTTCTTTACTTAATTCCTGTCCCTGACGAAAGCCCCATTGGCCACGAAATAGTGCGTTGGGATTAATGTAGCGAGTAATCGTCGGTAGATCGAGTTCATCCGCGCGCACGATACGACGGCCCCAGAACGGCGGTTTTGGAATACGTGGCGCTGCCGGGGTATTTGAGGGCACATAGGCTTTGCCGATCGCGAGTTTTTCTTCGAGAATCTCGTTGGCGGTTTTAACTTTGGCAACGCGCGCTTTTTTCGTAGTGAGCTTGAATTGCTCTTTCGGGATTTGTAAACAAATCTCGTCCATTAATTGTAAGCCGTCAAACGCGTCAGCGGCGTACCAGACTCTGTGATCGTGTCCGGAAGTCTCGGCAGAGGGTCCGGAAGTCCGGGTGTCCGGAAGTCCGGAAGTCTCGTCTGC
>SYDV01000009.1 GCA_005801395.1 Planctomycetia bacterium
AGGCGTCGGACGATTGGTGGCGAGGGCCATTGAGAACCTCGTGGGTCTCGGATCTATCACCATGCGCCAGATCATCGACCGCACCAAGCCACACGCTCTATTCGTCGAGGGCATGACCTGACCTAAGGGGATAGGCATGTTCGCAAAACATGATCTGTCGTCAGTTCCTGCGCCCACTCATTGAATCGGGATTTGCAGCTGTCTGTCTGACTGAGTCCACCTTCTCGACATGACCTGGCCGCGCTGCCCCGTACTTCCTACTCGATTTCAGAGGCGTGATTAAGGAACGGCCGGCATTCGAGTTAGTCCAATCAAGCATTCGTGGTATCGTCTTTCTAGACCTCCCCGCGACGGCTATTCCGAAAACTGCACCCGCGTGTCCAGTGTTACTGTTAACGGGTACGGCCGAGGCACCGGTGCCGCCTGCCGCGTGGGATAACTTGGCAAATGCACACAGCGAGAGTCAAACCCTCGCAGCGCCAGTCCCGTTTTGCTGGCCTAGGCATTACCTCAAGCTGTCCGAATCGGCCAGCAGGTGGATGCGAGTGGTAACAGGTTCATCCGGGAATGCGATCAACTGATTGCACCCATAAAGTCAGATAATTCACCATCGACGATTTACTGATTCTACCAGAATTTGATGTCGTAGTTTAGCCTAAAATTATCCCAGGAAGAAAAAGGAGCCTCACCGGGAACAAAATTCCCCATTTCCGTATGGAGCCTCAAACGTAAACATCCGGATGTTTACTAGGCTGCGACTTACGATGCATACAGTGATTGACTGGTTGATGAAACCAAGAGTATAAAACAATATGCGTGATTTTTTAGACATTTGGTCCCACTATAAAGTTCCTTTGTTGCTCATTATCGTAGTCTCTATTTTTTTGTCTTCTTTTTACGCGAGTGCCAGTGAATCATCATTGGCAAATAGCTACTGGAAAAAGGTTCTAGCCGATGGTCAATCAAAGCCGAGTCGTTCAAGTGAAAAATGGGAAATAACAGCTGGTTCGTTTGTCCTGACCGGCGACATTCCCGCCGAACCAAAACTCACCTGTTATTATGCCATTCCAACGGCCAAGGATGGGCGGCAATCACCCCGGCGCGATGATGTGGTGTATTTTTTTCACACGCCGAATCCGAAGGGTGGTAACGTTTTAGACAACGGCATATGTAATAAATTGGTATCTGAATTAGGCATGTCGGTATTTGGCATCGCCTTTAAAGAGAGCAGCCAAGCTGGACTATTTTATGGCGCACAAGAATCGCGTGAGCGTTTTTATACCTTTTCTAAGTCTGGTGCTTTTCATGCGATGTTGACCGCGTGGTCTGCGATGCGGCGGCAATTTGACTTCAAGCGCCGTGAATTTTTTCTCTATGGTTATTCGGCTGGTGGCATTGGTGTGCAACGCTTTGCGGAAGAGTTTCCTGAATATTGCGCGGGCATCGTCTCGGTGAATGGTCATACGTTTACGCAAAAAAATCACGCGACGTGTCCGGTATTAGTTATTCATTCCTACGGCGATGGTGGGGCACCATCCGGTAATGGACTCTTATTATATTATCAGCAAATCGATACGCCTTGCATCCGATTAATGCTCAGTCCTAATTGGGAACGCTTAAAAGAGGGCAACGATGGGGCGTTTCATGCTGTCAATGGTGGTGTGGTTGAATTGGCGAGCTCGTTTATCGAAGGGATCGCCGATTTACGCGCGCAGAGTACAACGGGCAAAGTTCCACCGATAAGCGAATGGCCATATTTAGCAGCACAAGAAGATCCCTTGTTGATCATAAAAACGCCGCGTGCAGCAACGAACTACCGAGATCTCTTTGGTGGAAAGGTACCGATGACGATTCCGTCAGCTCGGTTTTACGCCGCTCTTTTAGCGCGACCGATCATTCCATTAGCCTTGCAGACGACTGATGGCACCGCCTTCCTGATGCGTCCACGAATCGATCAAGCCACAAAGGGAATGATTTTTATTCAACGTGCAGAGGCCGATTTATCTGACGTCCAACGAAACGGCTACAGTGATGCTAGTTTCCTTGATGGGCAATTTTTTGCTGAGCAGGGATTCGCTGTCACCATTTCCAATACCATACCATCGATCAGAGAACTACGCGAACGTCTGCTGGCTGGCGATACTCGTCAACCGCGTTGTGCCCTGTTAGGTGATCCGGCCCCAGGATCACTGCGTACAATGATCAATTATTCACATCTGGTCGTCTCATTTACCAAACCCACCATAGTTGAGTCTTATTTCGATGAATTTCAGACACTTATTAAGAATGGTGTGCGGTTATTCGTTTTGCTGCCCTATCATACGCGCTTAGAGTACGATAAAGCCCTTTTGGCCATTAATCCAACTATTCGAAATCAGATTTTCCCTCCCTTTGATGCCATTGGCGCTAATCCGGACTTATCATTACATCAACAACAGTTAGAAGCCACTCTCGCATTTTTACTTCGTTCACCACCTGCACAGAACAAGTAACGAAACACATACCATGGCGCCGCGTCAAACTTCTTCTGTCAATAAACCATGACCTAGACCATGGTCATTTTGGCTGATGTTGTTAGCCGGTTTTTGTCTCGCGCTAACGCTCAGTGCCATGTTGTGGCCAGGCCTTTTTTCTTCAAAAACCTGGTCTTCTTCCCAAGTAAAAAAGGGAAATAGTCCGCCTGTTCTAACTGAAGACGCTTCATTACCACTACAGGATACCGAACGGTGGAAACCACGGTTTCCAATAAAATTATCGCCTGCTGGTACGGCTCCTGCGCCGATCGCCACCGCGCCAACGGCTATGGATCAGCCCCGTAATGTACCGTTACCAAATAATTCACCAGCGATTCCAGCAACGGCAATAACGTCACCATCACTATCACTCGTCACCATAGTCGAACCACCATCACCTTCAGATAGTAATACCGCTAAAGAATTCTTTGCGCTGTGCCAGGCTCTTACCGGGAATGATGTACTCACTGTGCATATTGCTTTAAATGATTTTCTGGCCATGCCAGATTCGTGCACCCCCTTGTTGACCCGCATGGCGCAACTGTGGCTGGAGCAACACCTTCAGTTATCTGCGTTGGCACAATCGCGTTCGGTTCCGATTATAATTATTAACCCCATAACAAAGCTTCCGGCAAAAATTATTGCCGTTTCTACCAGCGAATTATCGCTAGAAGAAGGACTCGGGACATATCACATACCTCGGAAGCAATTGGCTCAACAAACGATTGCTGAATTATGGCAAAAACTTGCGCTGGAAGATAAAGGCAATTCTTCGATCTCTTTACTCTCAGTTATGGCTCACTGGCTAGTTGGTGATATTGCTATGAGTCGTGTTATGATGCGCGAATATTCCACCGCGACTTATACGACAAAAATCGAACACCAATCCCAAGCGATGATCTTACAACAATATGTTGAACGCTGGCTGGCTTTGCGCTGGTGGAATGAAGGCAGTAAAGCCGTAGAACAAAAAGACGCCGCCACCACGCATAAATGTGCAACGCAATTATCGGGGTTGATTCGACTGGGCGGACATGAATGGGCCAAACCGTATGCTGATTATTTAATACAAGCCAACAAAGAGCGCCCCGCAACAACGCTGGCGC
>SYDV01000129.1 GCA_005801395.1 Planctomycetia bacterium
AAGAAGCACCAAAAAACGTCGGAGCATTTGTCTCATGCTTCCCCAGGCGCCACGGTGAGATCAACACCGATCAGCGCCTTGGTAGCTCCGAACGTTTTGACCATACCTGAGACCGTTAAACGGGCTTGTGGTCCGCTGTGGACAGCTGATGCAACCGCATCGACCATGATTTACTTTCCGAGATATTCGCTCAACGGCGGATACAGCAACGATTTGAATTCGGGCTGATCCATATTCTCGGGTGTTACGAGCTTGGGGGTCATGGCGTTGATCTTCTCAACTGGTTTACCTTGAATGGCGTTGACCATCGCTTTGACCGCGAGGTAACCCATGTCGAGTGGATCTTGCAAAACGAGGCCGTGAATATCTCCAGCTTTAACCCAATCGACTAAGCGTTGAGTGCTATCAAAACCAACGACCTTTACTTTTTTATTTATACCTTGTTCGGTTAATGCTTGGGTCATGGCGGTGGTCACTGGCTCACAAGGACAGAAGACGCCGTTGACGTCATCTTTATAGCGACTGATTAAATTCTGACTGGCAGCTAATGCGGTTTCTTGCGTAGCGCCTGCGTGCACGTCGCTGCTGATGACTTGGATGCCAGGGAATTCTTTGATCGCTTCCATGAAACCGGCTTCGCGTTCTTCGGTGCTGGCGGAACCTTCCATGTAGCGCAGTAAAATGACTTTACCTTTGCCATTCAACAGGGTTCCTAAATGTTTTCCGCCAACCATACCGCCGGCTTTATTATTGGTGGCAATATAGCTGGCGGTTTTATTTGATTCGAGGGCCGAGTCGGCAACCACCACGGGAATGCCGGTATTAATAGCCAATTCCACTGGGGCGACTAACGCGGTGCGATCAAGTGGCATTAAGACGATGCCGTTGACGCCTTGGGCGATGAAATTCTGCACCGTGTCAATTTGCGATGCGCGGTCATCTTCCTTCAGTGGTCCCTTCCAAATCGTTTTGACCGGCGTGCCAGCAGCATGTAATTCACGTTCTGCTGTAATGACGCCAGCGTGACCGGTTTTCCAAAATTCGTGCGTGGTGCCTTTGGGAATAACGGCGATGACGATGGGTTTAGCGTCTCCGATTTTTACGCTGGTAGTCGTTTCTTGATTATCGTTACCACAACTGGTGAGCAAACTGCCGAGTGCGATGCTTAGTGTCAGTAAACCAAACCAGCGGCGCGTGCCGGAGGTTTGCGCTGATGAACGTTGCTGTACTAATAACGACATATTTAATGACATAGTGAACTCCTACAAAGTTGGCGTGGTCGTAAATCTTGGGCTCAGCCGCGCAATGGTTGGTGGGTAAAAAAATACCTAGTGCGTGGTGCGGCAGAGGTCATGAGAGACATCCGTATGTATGCGATTCAGAGATGGGCAAAACCGAAAAGGATATGCGTTCGATATCCCTAAATTGCTTCCATGGCCCAGCCAAGTCCACTCGCAGAAAATTGTTCAGTCCCGGTGACCACGGCTGGTGTGCCACCATCTGGCGGCAACCAAGCGTTCGCGATTCGGCGGATGTCGGTGATGGTGGTCGCTAAAATGCGACTGCGGAAAGCGTTGAGCCGTTTTGGGGTCGCACCTTTCAGATCACCGGTAAAGCGTGAACGCGCTTCGCCGGCGGGACTGCCTGGGGAATCTAAACCAGCGATGACACCAAGGATAGCTTCTTTGAGGATGCGTTCATCGTTGGGACAGTCACTTAGCCAGCGTAAGCTCTCGCGCATGTCATCATAGGTGCCAGCTAAGCGTGGATCGCGGTAGCTAGTGAGTGCGAAGGTGCCGGTTCCTGGGGCAAAGCTGGCGCCAGATCCATAGGCTCCGCCGCGTTCGCGAATACGTGGATGCAAAATGTTATTCACCAATAAACGGCCGGCAATGGCTAGGGCTGGCGCATCGGCGTGTCCGAGTGGACCGACCGGAAATGCTAGCGCACAATAATTAACTGCTGTGGCTGTTGTGTACGCCGTTATGGGTTCGTTGCGCGCGATTGGAGTGCGGAATGCTCCACGTTGAGACGAATCTATTTTTAATGCGCTCCAAGCTTGGCGCAGATGCGTTAATATTTCTGGTTTTTGCGCAGCGTCACCAATGAGGGCATATTCGCGCGGTTGGCCGGCTAATTTACGACATAAGTTTCTTAGCTGATCGCTTAATTTGCCGAGCGCCGCATCGGCCGTGGGATTATCTGCGGCGATGGCATGGGCTAAGCGTTTGAGCCACGCGAGACGGCCAAGTCCACTGAGACGATGGCCGAGTGCTGCGGCACCACCCATGCCGCGAACAGCGGCGCGTGAAGCAAAAGCATTACCCGAACTTTGTATGCGATCTTGCATGCGCTGAACGCTTTGTTCGATTAGTTCGCGTAAACGCGGAGCTTCATCGAAGCGTTGTTGGTCTAAGGTTTCTGCTAGTAAACTCGTAAATTGTTGGTGGCGATCAGCTAATCCTTTCACTTCGACAAATAATAAAGCATGCAGTCGCGCTAAATCATTTAAGTCGGCGCCTAAATCAGTCCATGCATGCAGGCCGCCACAACGGGCGTTTAAATCTGCAGATCGTTCCGTGTAGGATTGTTTTGCCACACCCATATGACCAATGGTCTGGGTTAGCAATGGCAACAAATCTAATTCGGCGTCGTCGAGTTCAGGCAGCGGAATGGCAGCCAAGTGATGCAAGATGCCATTGGTTCCGGGGACAAAAATGGTGACATCTTTGTCTATTTTACCGCTGACAAAATGCCGTTCCGCCGGCACGTCGCTCAACACTAAATCGGGCAATACCGAAGGGTCATCGACCGAGGCTTGGCGAGTGGCTAAATCGGCAGCGAGTTTTACTAAATTTGCATGGCCTTTTTCATCTAAAGCGGCGAGCGTCGTGGTGACCTGATCTTTTTCTATCGTTAATTGGCGTTGATGAAAAGTGAGGTCCGGTTGGGCAAACACGGTGCAACGATGCGGATGAAGGATAAAACGATTACTCAGCTCGCGCGCAATAAAATCGGAAGCTTGCGCCCGTTGCTTTAAACGCGTGATGGCATTTGCCTGATCCAGAAAAGGTAGTGGATCTACTCCATAATTCCACGGAGATAATAAGCGGAAGCAGAGTTCCAAACCGTAGGGATAATGATCGCCGTGGATTTCACGGCGGGCTAATTCTAATTGATGTAAAGCCGCATTCATTTCACTCGCGGGAATACCCGTGTGGATGACTTGTTGAATCGTCGACAAAACTAGCGGTTCCAGTTTGTCGTAATCAGACGGATCAATGCCTGAGAGTTCTGCCGTGAACATGCCCGAACGATACCCACCGCTAAAACCACTGCTGCCGATAGCGCGGCCCAAACCGCTGTTTTCTAGCGCGAGACGTAATGGCGCGCCAGCGTGCCCCAGCAACAGACGCTCTAGTAATTCGGCAGTGAGAGCTTCATCCAAATCGGCAACATCACCCCACACCCACGTGACCGCCGCGGCGCTGACGTCCATAACATCTTGGCCTTCGCTGAAAGGGACAGGCACGGTGATGGATTGTGGTTTGCTGAGTGGTGGTTGAATTGTGGGTGGAGCTAACGCAACACCGGGATCGCCCGCGAGATATGGTGCCATGCGTTGTTGCAATTTGTCCGGCGCGCCATTTCCATAGGTAATAAAACAGGCGTTGGCAGGACGGTAACACCGTTTGTGGAAATTAATTAAATCCGCATGAGTGAGCTGTGGAAGATCAGACGGTTCACCGCCGTAATTATGTCGATAACAAGTGTCGGGTAGCAACAAACGTGCAGTCGCTGCGCTCATTTGCTCGCCGGTGCCATCCATCGCACCTTTCATTTCGTTATACACGATACCTTTACGTTCGCCGCTGGTGCCGGCTGGCTCTAGGCGGTGACCTTCTTGGGCAAAATCGAGAGGATGAATGGTAGGCGCAAACACGGCATCCAAATACACGTCGGTCAAATTATCAAAATCTTTGGTCACCTGACTGGCGAAGGGATAGCACGTCATGTCAGGAAACGTCATTGCGTTCATGAACGTTTGCAGGGAACGACGTAACATTTGGAAAAATGGGTCGCGCACTGGATAGCGTTTGCTGCCGCACAGCGTGGTGTGCTCCAAAATATGAGGCAGCCCGGTCGAATCTTCCGGAATCGTACGGAATGCGACAACGAAGGCGCGATGTTCATCTTCACAGGCTAGGTGATAGTGCACCGCTCCGCAGGGATGGTGAAACGTTTGCAACGTCGCGCCCAAAGCAGGAATCGGTTGTTCGGTGGCTAAACGAAAGGCTGTAGCTGTCATGGCGGCAGCATTAGCGGGAATGGGGAGAGGGAAAGACGGGAAACTTGCCTTCAACTGGTCCGATGTCCGATCGCCTTCGGCTTGTCCGATGTCCGATGTCTCTACGAATTTAGAATAAATGATTCAAGGATGGCCCCAGCCTTTTTGCGGCCGCTCGTATTGCGTCCACGTTTTGAACAATCCTAGATCACGCAGGACCTCGGACATCGGACCTCGGACAAGCCGAAGGCGATCGGACTTCGGACAAGCCGAAGGCGATCGGACCTCGGACATCGGACCTCGGACAAGCTACCCTGTCCCTGCGGCACGACACCCAGTGTAGCATCTACTGTGGCACTAGAATCATAAACATCGCAGAGGTTGGGTTGCGGCAAGCTCTTGAGTGGAGTACGTTTCCATTCCAAATGTCTCAGGATCTTGACCCAAAGTTGGTGAATGGTCGCTATTCCTTGCTGCGCGAGCTGGGACGAGGATCAACTGGTCGTGTCTTTGCGGCTTGGGATCATTTGTTAGAGCGGGAAGTGGCGGTGAAAATTTTGGATCATTCGCTGGCCGATGATGCCGAAATTGTGTCGCGATTCGAACAAGAAATCAAATATACGGCACGCTTAAACCATCCTGGTATTGTTGGCTTGTTTGAATCCGGGCACATGCCGGACAAGGCGCGTTGTTATTTTATGTCGTTGGCGCGCGGGCAATCGCTTGAGGCGTATATTGATAAGATGAAGAGCAATCCGGAGCATTGGCGACAATTTGCTTTAATTGAACGCCTGACGTTGTTCTTAAAATTGTTGGAGGTCATTTCGTATTCACATGCTCAGGATATTGTGCACCGCGATTTAAAGCCGGCGAATATTATGGTCGGATCTTACGGTGAAGTCTGGGTATTAGACTGGGGCCTCGCCCGTAGTTTGCGCGAAGACACCGTCATGGCACCCACGGCGATGGAATCGGCTTACGATGAAATTTTCCCTGATAATAATCGTCCTGAAGCGGCGACGGTTATTATGAATCCAGATGGCACGGCGAATAAACTGCCATCGACCGATGAATCCTCAAAAACCCATCAAAAAGGTATCTCCACAACGATTCTCCAGCGTAAACAACGAGAAGCGCGGGATATATCCTCTAGCGTACGTTCGGCAGTTAATCGTCGAGGAACGAATGAAACCTATCCCACAATGGGAGCGAAATCGTCGGGTAGTCAACGCTTAGTACGTAGCACACAATTTGGCCAAGTTTTAGGCTCGCCAGCCTACATGTCTCCGGAACAAGCGCGTGGCGAATCGCAAGCCGCCGATAAACGCACTGATATTTATTCATTGGGTGTTATTTTATTTGAACTATTGACGTTGCATACGCCGATTGAAATGGGGGCTGACGAAAACGTCCTGCATTTTATTAAACGCGTGCAGCTTGGTGAGCGCGGAAAGTTATCAGAGTATTGGCCAGACGCACCCCAAGCATTACATGTCATTATTGAATGGGCATTGGCCTTAGATGCGCAAGATCGTTATCCAGATTGCGAGATTTTTGCTGGTGAGCTGCGTACGTTGTTATCGCAATTATCGGCATCGTTTAGTGAGATAGAACGTCAACGATTAGCGAAAGAACGCGAAGGCGCGTGGTTGCCCGCAGGTAGCTGGGATTTTGCTGCGACGACGGATTTAGGACCATTTAGCAGCAATTCGACGGCTATTTTAGGTGATGTAGTCGGGCAAGTTATGCATCCAGAAATGGGTGGTTTATTGGTTGGCGGTAACGGCTTACAAATTTATCCGTTTCATGCGCCACCAGCCGAAGATATTCGCATTAAAATGAGCGTCGAAGTGGTGCGCGGCTCAGAATTTTGGTTATTCCTGCGTGGCATGCCTCCAGGACAAGCGTATCAATTCCGTATTGGTTCGTACGACGGTAAATGGATGGCCATTGCGCGTGGACAAGGTTCAGATTCGGAAGTGGTATGGCCCGAATGGTTAACCATGCGCCCATTACGCGCTCATGATACGACTTCGCGGCAGCATATGCATGATCGTATTCGTGATATTACCATCGAAGTAGTGGGCTCTAAATTATCTCTTGCGTTGGGTACCGAAGAACCGTTGGTTTTCCAAGATGTTTTGGTGCCTTCCGGTACTTCGTCTTCACAAGTCGCCTTGGCGACGTGGAAAACGCAATTGGTAGTGCGCAAAGTTTCTATCGAGCGTCGACGCAGTCCGTTAATGGTTCCTAGTCACGCCGTGGCGAATGAATTATTACGTCAGGGTTTACATACGTTGGCAATTGATGCTTATCGCCGATTCATGAATGAGCATCCAGAGACGGAAGAAGCAGCCGAAGCGCACTTCATGTTATGCTTAGCTTATCAACGTGCTGGTTTGAATTCAGCCGCTGAATCAGAAATGCGCCAATTTTTATCGCAACAGTTAGATCATTCATTAGCACAAGATGCGATCTTTGAATTAGCTCGTTTACGCGCATTGTCGGGACAAGATGGATTAGAGCGCGCCGTGCGCGAAATTTTATCATACCAAGAATCTGGTGATTATGTCCGTAGTCGTTTTTGTTTGTGGTTATTGCCGCAATTAGAAGATGCCGCCCGTTATGATGGGTTGTCGCCCAACCTAGAACGTGCACTCGAATTAATTAAGCAACTGATTCGTGGGTCGCCTGACGAGCAAGTAATTTTAAGCTCTTATGCGCAAACGATTTCATTGCGCTTGTGTATGTACTTAAGTTATCTCTATGACCGAGGCGACAATGGGCATATCGCTGCGTTCCGCGCTGGGTTGCAGCGTTGTCGTGCATTGGGTTATAAATTATCGTTGCGCGATCCGCGCACGCATGGTGATGATTTGTCATTAGCTCGTCATTTAATGGCCATTAATGATCCAGCCGAAACAGTTCTCTATTTGGGTCGAGCCGATGATAATCCTTTCTTATTATACGATTATGTCCGCGACTTTTTCTCCCTAATGGCGCTCGGTTGCGAAGAGGTTTTATTACAGGCGTTAAATGGCGAAGATGTTACGCCGGTCGAGCGGTTATTGCGGGCTGGATTATGGATGCGTAATAATCAAATGGATTTGGCGCGTGCGGATTTAGAATGGTGCTTCAAATTAACTGATTTAGTTGAGGTCGAACGAACCTCGTTGGTAACATTGTATGCGGCACGCATGGGCTGTTACGGCCTTGGTTATTTGCCGTGGGACTTAATGATTGATGGACTTAATAAAGTCCAAGAAGGCATTGAAGCCTTACCACTCACGATGTTGGCGGGTTGGATTGCCGAAACCCAAGGTCACGAAAATGATGCGGCTGAAATTTATCGTTTATTATTAGTCGACGGCACGGGATTTGTCATGGTTGCTCGGCAGGGACTAGCGCGCATTGGTAAAGATGAAGGCACGCCGGTTGGTGGTGCGCCAGTAGTGGTTAGCGCGATTTAGAGAGTTCGGAAGTCCGGAAGTCCGGAAGTCCGGAAGTCTCACGTGA
>SYDV01000130.1 GCA_005801395.1 Planctomycetia bacterium
AAATAGAAATCTTTCGCACTGTTCCAGCGTCTATATCAATCACATCGTAATCAATAACGCCATAGGTCTTTGGTTGATTGTTACTTACATCAGAAACAACAAGAAATTTCCCGTCCCCCGTAACCGTATTCCCCATAATCTTCACTTTACTCAAATCTATGTCGTATTCACGTAATTCAACATTAGGCGTCGCAATACGTTGCAAATAACGCTTGCGGCTTTTACTTCCATCTACCGAATCTGTTACCTCGTTAATTAAACATAGAATTCTATCTGCGTAGAAAGAGTTATCTAAAAAACGACGTTCCCTAATCATCGGCCCCTTTACCTCCCTTAGTGGTAACTTCCCAAGCGGCACAACCTCTCCAGTCACCGTAGTAATTAAGCTATCACTGGCATACATCTGAGTATAGTTAGCGTTACACCAAGAGTAGAAGGTTTCAGTGGAGCGATTTCTAATAATGGTACTCATCGCATCTTTTCCGTAACTTATTTTAGATAACTTCATTTGTTCAAGATCTAACATGTAAGCACCTGCTAATAGACTATTTCGGTAAGGCCACCCGTACCCCAGCAATTGCCTACCTTCGTTCATCTCTAATAAAGGCAAATATTTGCCTTTGAATACCACGTTATTCTTCCTGGTTTCGGCGACAGTAATTACAATCGGAATACCTTTATATGGAACCAAAAGGGATTCCAAATCAGAATTCTCAGTCATTTTAATGCCGCGAAAAACATCTTGATCTGCGGACATTACCCCTGTTGGATAAATGATTAAAATACCACATAATAATGCTAGAGTAAGTATAACAGAAGTCGTGTTTGAATGTATCGCTTTTGCGGAAATCAAATTGACCTCCAGTGAGTCATCTGAAATGTTTCGGATGTCGGTCATTTGGATTCCTTACTTAATGGCTGGAAATTTACTGGATAAACACGATCTTCAATCATATCGGCTGAAACATTAGCACTAGTCCTTCCGATGCAAGATGGCCGTTATGATACGTGTAAACGATGAAGACATATGACTATTCTTATACTTTCCCAATCTCCGATGTACTGCGAATTCCAAGCTCTCTGACGACACAAGCGTAATAAATTTAATTCAGAAATGCGGGAGCCTTTTTTCACTTTACTGAAATCCACATTGGCCCCGCCTTTCTGTTGCCGTAATTAACCCATCCCTAGTCAATAACATGACGAACACGCAGGACTTCCGGACTTCCGGACTTCCGGACTTCCGGACATCGGACATCGGACATCGGACATCGGACATCGGACCAGTCACGTCGCCCCTTGCACCATCCCCACTCCCCTAACGCTACCCCCATGTCCGCGTATGTTTATTTACTCCAATGCGCTGATCGTTCGCTCTATTGTGGTTGGACCGATGATCTCGAGCGACGGCTCACCACGCATAATGCCGGTAAAGGGGCGCGTTATACCCGTGCGCGTTTGCCCGTGACGTTGGTTTGGTCAGAGGCCGTCGCTGATCGTAGTGCGGCGTTGAAACGAGAACGCGCGATTAAGCGATTAACGCGAACACAAAAATTGACTTTAGCAGGCCTGGGCTTGGCGAAACGCCGACAGTCGCGACCATCCCGCCCATGAGCATCTTGCAGGACATGGCCCAACTGGTCGACGAATTCCAAAACCTCCCTGATTGGGAAGCTCGTTACAAACGTATTATTACCATGGCAAAAAAATTAGCGCCCATGGATGAAGCTTTAAAATGTGATGAGAACAAAGTTCGTGGTTGTTCATCCACCGTGTGGTTACATGCCGAGCAAAAAGATGGACGCGTGATTTATCAAGCCGACAGCGATGCAGTTTTAGTCCGTGGCTTAGTAGCGCTGTTAGTGCAGGTTTATTCCGGTCACTCGGCGCAAGACATTTTAAATGCTCCACCTGATTTTATTGAAGAGTTAGGGCTCAACGTCAATTTATCGCCGAATCGTGCGAATGGTTTAACCGCCATGGTCAAACAGGTAATGATTTATGCGGCGGCGTTTAGCGCAAAAAAAACAAACTAACTATTTCGATTAACCGCCGTGTTTGGCTTTGTAATCTGTTACGATTTGTTCCCAGGGTGATCCCGCAGGCCAAATATCGGCGGGCTCCCAGCCAATAACGTCTCGCGCTTCACTCATGTCCACCGGGGCATGTTGTGTCGTTCGGCTAATCACATAAGTCGAAACAAAACGCAGGGCTGAGGCGAAATGTAATTCGTTTTCAACACAAGCGGTAAAGAAATTTGCCGCATCATTTTGTGACAAGGCAATTTCACCACCCCATTTATTACTCGCCATTTGTTCGGCTTCATTCGGATTACGCACCACCCAACCAATGCGCGCCATAATGACGGTCATATTATAACGACGAGCGAACATTTCGCCCATGACTTCACTTGCGACTTTGGTGAACGAATAATCATCATGCGGCGCATAACCATCGGATACACGCACCGTTTTTTGTTGCCAATTATGCATTTTCCCAACGCGTATCGTACTCGCTACGACCACACGTTTCACTCCCGCCTCATGGGCAGCAGAATATATATAATAAGGCCCGACAATATTATTGGGCACTAAGTCACTGACAAAATCTGCTTCGTCTGGGGTTGCGGCTAAATGAATGATCGCATCCATGCCGCGCACGGCATTCGTAACGGCGGTTAGATCGGTCAAATTCCCGACCACCTGATCAGATAAGTCGGCCATCGGCACACGGTCAAAGCCACGGACCCGATGCCCATGTTCCAACAACCGACGGACCACAACTCGGCCCACCGCGCCTGCTGCACCGGTAACTAAAATATGCTGACTGCTCATGGACTCGCTTTGTAAGTACACACGATGCAATTGCTATGTCTCTGACCGACTTGTTCCCCCCCCAGCCTCAGCCACATCGTCCGGACTGGTTCCGAGTCCACGGTCTACGCAACTTATTATTGGGTGCGGTTTTCACCGCGTGCCTGGTCAGCGGTTGCTCGCCCCGTAGTGCGGTGGAATTACGCCCGGATGCGGAAGCCGGAAATGCCGCTGCACAATATGCGCTCGCTGATTGTTTTGCTGAAGGACGCGGCGTCGCCCAAGATTACCAACAAGCCGTCGGCTGGTATCAAAAAGCCGCAGCGCAAGGTCACCAACAAGCCTGCTACCATTATGGACTGGCACTTATTGAAGGAAATGGCATTGAAGAAAATAAAAAGGCAGGATTCACCTGGATAGAGAAAGCTGCCAACACCGGTTTTGCCAAGGCTCAGTTCACCCTAGGACGCTGTTATCAGGAAGAAATTGGTTGTGAAAGAAATGACGGTGAAGCCGCTTTTTGGTTTGCCAAAGCCGCAGAACAACAACACGCAGGTGCACAATTTTATTTAGGTAGCGCTTATTATTACGGCACTGGCGTTGAACAAGATCGCGCAGTCGCAGTGACGTGGTTTACTAAGGCCGCCAAACAATCGTATCCCAACGCGCAATTCGCCATGGGCGTTTGCACCATGCGCGGTTTCGGGATTACGGCAGATCCGAAGCGCGCCATAGCCTGGTATCGTTCCGCTGCAGAGCTCGGAAACGCAGGTGCGATGGCAAATTTAGGTCTCGCCTATGAAGAAGGTCAAGGCGTCGAGGCAAATCAAATCATGGCCGCTGATTGGTTTCAAAAAGCGGCTGAGCATGGCGATGATTGGGGACAATATAAATACGGCATGCGTTGCTATCACGCAGAGGGTCGGGCAGAAGATTTAGTTGCCGCTGCGTCTTGGTTTGCAAAGTCTGCCGCGCAAAATAATCCCGACGCCCTCTTTATGCATGGGATTTGTCTCATCCAGGGAAATGGTACCGCGATAGATATTCCTGCGGGAATTGCGGCCTACACCAAAGCCGCAGAGCGCGACCATGCCACGGCGTGTTATTATTTAGGCATTCGCTATCGCAGTGGAGACGGTGTTGAGGAAGATATGGTTGCCGGCCTGACTTGGTTGCGCAAAGCGGCGGAATTAAATCATATCAAAGGCACGTTCGAGTTAGCCCGCAGTTACCAAAACGGCTGGGGTGTTAATCGCGATTTAACGATCGCCGCTGGTTGGTTTCGCCAGGCTGCTGATAAAAAATATTCCTTGGCAGAGCATGCCTATGCGTGGTGTTTGCATGACGGAAAAGGCGTTAATGTCGATGTTGCGCAATCATTAGTGTATCTGCAACGCGCAGCGAATCAGGGCCTAGATGAAGCAGAATGTGATCTCGGCTATGCCTATCAAATGGGTGAAGGATTACCGGTCGATCAAAAGCTTGCTGCATCATGGTATTTGAAATCAGCAACACAAAAGCATCCACGCGGCATGTATAATTATGCTCATTGTTTAATGCATGGGATTGGCGTCGATTTGGATGCCGCTGCGGCGATTACTTGGTATCAACGTTCACATGACGCTGGTTATTCCTGGGCAACTTATCAATTGGGTTTGTGTCACGAAAATGGTAACGGCGTGGAGAAAAATAAGAAAACCGCCTTTGATTACTATAAATTAGCCGCCGAAGCAGGATTACCAGAAGGCGAATGCCTATTGGGTATTTGTTATAAAATTGGCTTTGGCACTGACATCGATTATCCCCAAGCGTTAATTTGGTTACGTAAGGCCACGGATCATGATCAAGGTCGAGCTGCCTACGAATTAGCACGCTGTTACATTTATGGCAACGGTGTTGAAAAAGACATGTCCACTGCGACCACCTGGTTACACCGCGCCACCGTGCTGCGCCATCCACGTGCCGCCTATGTTTTAGCTTTATGTGCGATGAATGGCGACGGCATGGAAAAGAATGAAAAAAATGCCATTACCTGGATGACAAAAGCCGCCGGTCTTGGCGAGATAGAAGCGCAGAACGATTTAGGCGATTATTATTACCACGGAATCGGCGTTGAGAAAAATTATGATATCGCCGCTGTGTGGATTCGAAAATCGGCGGAAAATGGTTTTGCCCAGGCCATGTATAATTACTCTATTCTGTTTCAACGTGGCGAAGGCGTTGAGAAGAATCTTACCCAAGAAATACTCTGGTTAAAAAAGGCCGCCGAAGCTGGTTGGCTTGATGCCATGAATAACCTGGGCGTCCATTATCTTAGTGGCACGGGAATCAAAAAAGACGTCATTGCCTCAACCAAATGGTTTATAAAAGCAGCCGAAGAAGATCATACCTTAGCCCTCTATAATTTAGCACGAGCATATCAATTTGGTTGGGGAATCAGCAGTGATCTAAAGAAATCATTAGACTGCTACAACCGCGCCGCCGCCGCTGGCCATGAGCCGTCGGCAATAGAGATGGTGACGTTGCGGAAAACGCTGGGAGAGGATTGGGTACCGTAGAGAGTCCGGTGGTCCGGACCTCCGGACTTACGCA
>SYDV01000131.1 GCA_005801395.1 Planctomycetia bacterium
AGCCCTAGCAGAAAAAATTGCTGAACAACAGTCAATCCAGCCGTCGTCACAAACCCCAGAACAACGGCGTTCAGCGTTAGAAGATATTGCCGAACAAGCGGCGGCTCTCCATCGTGAGGTTGAAGCATTACGTCGACCAGAGCCATTATTTGCCGCAGAACCAGATATTCAGCGTGCGCTGCAAGAACATTTAGCGGCCTTAGAACAAGCGGCAAAAGACGGCAAGTCGTTCCAACCACAAGCACAACAATTACAAAAAGATTTAGATATGTTGCGCTTGCGCGCCGAGCATAAGGCGCTCGTGGAACATTTAGGTGAGCTTGCCGAGGCACAACGAATAACCGCGAACGAATTAGCGGAACTCAAGCAGAACGGTATTAAAAACGATGCCGATCGTGCGCGTTTGCGCGAAGCGAGTCGTAAACAACAAGCCATGGAACAAGCCTTACGTGAATGGCAACTCGCTGCGAAACAGGTGCAGGAACAATTACAAACCACGCATCCGAAAGAAGCCAGTGCTCTGGGTGATTTAGTGCAAGATATTCAACAAGGGCAAATTGAATCCCTAGTCGGACAAGCGAGTCGTAGTGCTCGTGCTGGTCGTGTTGATGATGCACAACGTGACGCTGAAGAGGCAGCCAAGAAATTAGAACGGTTTGCTAAAAACAGTTGGAAAAGCGGCGAATGTAAAGGTCCTGGTTGGTGTTCTGGCGATAGTTATGGTAAATGCCTATCTCAATTAGCCGGTTTAGCTAAACGAGGCTACAACCCTGGAGAATCAGTTGGTGCATCTGGTGGTGGAGCGACTGGCGCATCCGGTGGCGGAATGATGGTAAAGCGTGGTGGACATTCGTCGCCTAAAGCCCAGCAACTGCAATTATATGGCCCAGAAACATTAAAGGCACTGGCAGGTGCAACGAGTGGTAATCAACAACAGGGTAATACCAGTGATCCCGCAGCTGCGAACCTCGACGCTGCTAGTCATCGTGCCACCGCCTATGCGACCGACGTCCGACCAACCACGGCTGGTGTGGGTGCGTCATTTAGCCCAGCAGAAGAAAAATTAATTGAAGACTATTTCCGCTTATTGGATGAAGAGGCGGACAAGAAAAAATAGTCGGTGGCGCAAATTGAACATGTTGACCACGGTTTATTTGGATAGGTATTCGATGAGCGCGAGGTCATGGTATCAGCAGTCAAAGCGAAGAAGTAGCCGGTTAGAGTGCTGATTTCTTGCCGTGTGCACATGTTTTCACACTCGCAATTGCTCACCGGTTTGTGAGTAGTATGGTGGTGCCATGCGCTCTTGCTTCATACTGATACTGATGTCGTTTTCAGCGTGGTTGGTTGCCGCTGACACGGTACCTTCGCGCCAAGTGCAGGTTGGCAATGTGGTGTACGCGGGGACAAAAACCTCGAAATGTTTTAGCGATTCTTTTTTGTCCAGCGTGCAAAAAGAGAGTGGCATTAATTTAGTGACCAAGTTTCACAGCGTAAAATCAAGTAGCGCGGGCGATTTATCGCAAGTGGCTTTTGCTATCATGACGGGCGAAGGCGCATTCACGATGACGGATGATGAACGTCGTTTTATGAAATCATGGATGGAAAACGGTGGTTTTTTGCTGGCCTCGGCAGGCTGCTCGTCAAAAGAATGGGCGGCGAGTTTACGAAAAGAAATGACCACCATGTTTGGTCCAACGGCGATGACGAAAGTGGCATCGGATCATCCGCTTTTTAAAACTTTGTTTGATGTGCGAAAAGCAACATTGAAAAATGATGGAGAAGTCCGTTTTGAAGGCGTTATAATCGACGGTCGTCTCGCCTGTTTATTTTCACCAGAAGGACTCAACGACACTCAGGCGGTCAAAGGATGTTGTTGTTGTGGCGGAAATGAAATTACCAATGCGCATCAAATTGTGGCGAATGCCTTAGTGTATGCGCTGGTTGAATAAGCAGAATAATCGCGGGTCGTTTTCTGGCGAATAGTCATTCTATTGCTTCAACTAAAAGTGAATCAATCTGAGGATGGTGCGAATCGGGATTGGTATTAGAAGAGGCGAAAATACAGGTTTGCTCCCCGAACCTCCGCGTTTTCCGCGGCTTCTGTAAGTCGAGCGTTTAGTTTTGAATGAGTCGGAATCGGTATAATATCAATTCCGGGTCATAATTGCCGTAATCAAAAGAAGATTAACATGGAGGACCGGAGCACCGGAGACGAAAAAGCACAGAAATGAGTGAAAGACTCAAAAAAAGCGCTTTCCAACTGGCTTCTCTTTCTCCTCCGGTGCTCCGGTCCTCCATGTTAATGGATTATTCCGGCTGAGATGACTCGAAATTGGTATAAAACGTAACAATAAAAAAAGCTAGGTCACTTTATGGTGACTTAGCGTTATTTTAAAAGACGCTCAGACTCCGCTATTTGGCGGTCTTTTCTGGTGTCTTCAAAATCTGTCCATCAACCAGTAGGCGCGTACGTAATAATTCATACGGCACATCTTGTACGGCGATGTTGCTGTCGATGGCCATGCACGCGGCGGTGGCAGCGCTTTGGCCGAGAATCATAAACACCGGTTCCATGCGAATGCTTCCGTAGGCAATGTGACTTGCGCTAACAGCGACGGGAACTAATAAATTATCAGACTGGCCTTTTTTGGGAACTAATGAGCCATATGCAATTTCATACGGTCCTTTAGTGGAAACACCAATGTCACCTTCATTTTGCACGTAACCTTCGGGCGTAATGTAGCGTTGTGTGTTATGCGAATCGATGGCGTAGGATCCCATCCCAACGGATTCAGGGGTGGGACGTTTTTTTGTTAGTTCATTTTCCGTCATCACGTAATGACCCACCATGCGACGAGCTTCACGGATGTAGAGCTGTGGCGACCAATTTCCATTATCCTGATATTCGTCTTTCGGAAGACCCCATTGCTGCATTTTTGTTTGGGTTTCTTTGGGCACGCGTGGATCGGTACAAATGAAATAGAGCCAGCCTTTTTGATACGTTTCATGTTCTTTAATGATGGCGCGACGGCGTTCGTAACTGGCATCGGGATAATCATAATTATAGCCGATATTGTCGGTGCTGAATGGGCCGTGGTTATTGGTGTCGGTTTTGCGGTTTGGTAGGGGATCAAATTTGCCAAACGTTTGCGTCCAACCGGCTGCGTAAATGCGCGCTAATAATTCATATTGAGCCGGATCATAGCCATCTGGTTTAGTGAATAGAATGCGATTTTCTGGCACGTCGGTTAAGCACATGCGAAAACAATAGGCCTGAACTTTCTTGTCGCCCGCGCCTTTTTCTCCTGGGTGTTCGGGATTAATACGAGGTAATAGCCCACTGGTTGGATCATTGGGCACGAGGTACGGACTAATACGTTCTTTTAGGATGCCGAAATGATGTTGATGATGCAGAACTCCGACTTGCACCCCATTGAGTGTTTCGTTGTAGACCGAATTGGCTTCGCGTCCCACATGGTATTCAACTCCAGCCGCTGCCATTAAGTCGCCTTCATAGGTGGCGTCGATGAACATTTTTCCGCTGTAGGACTTACCGCTGAGCATGGTGATGCTGGTAATGCGAGCGCCGTCTTTTTTGACCCCCGCACTGCGATCTAGCCATTCATCGCGCTCGACCGGAATTTGATATTCAGCGACATAGCCATCGAATATTTTTTCGGCGGCGTGTGGTTCGAATATCCACATGGTGCGTTGCTCGCCATCAATGGCGGCAGTTCCCTGTCCTTTATTACCGTACTCGCTCTTTTTTTGCCACGTCCACGCGGCGTCGCTATTATAGTGCATCCATACGCGATGATAAAAATCACGCGATAATCCGCCGATGACGGATTTATCGCCGGTGTCAGTCCAGCCTAGGCCACCACTCGATAAACCGCCTAAATGTTTATCTGGTCCAACGACGACCACGGACTTGCCCATTTTCTTTGCCTGCACGGCGGCAACGACGCCAGCGGCAGTGCCACCATAGACCACGACGTCGTAATCAGCGGCGCTTATGAATTGCGGAGCGAACGCCAAGAGTGGTACCAAGACTCGGTAACCAGCATGCGGGCGGGGTGAGAAAGCCTGACGTGTCATGAATAGGTCTCCTGCGGAATTAAATGGCAGGATACCTTAGGAGTGCCGCTTTGCGTGGCGCTGACGGCTATTCTTGTGGTGGATTCTGCTGTCTGTATTGGCGCGGGGTGATGTGGAATTGCGCGCGAAAACGACGATGAAAAGTGGATACATCACCAAAACCGCTATTGAGTGCAATGGTGCCGATAGCCAAATCACTGTGTTTAAGTAAGGCAGCGGCGCGTTCTAAGCGATGTTGATTCACCAACTCTAAAAAAGTGATGCCGAACTCTTCGCGCACGACGTGTCCGGTGCGATCAACGCTTAGCCCCAAACGTTTTGCCAAAAAGGTCAACGTTACGCCCTTGGGCGCTTGATGTGAAATAATATGTAATATCTGCGAGCGACGGTCGCTCGTCGCGCTAACCTTGTCGGCTTCTGAGGTATCTAACCAACGTTCAAGTCGCGCCGCTAATTGCCGTAATGATTCCATCACTAATTCGGATTCATCGACCGACCACGTGGGCAGATTTGGTGTAGGGACTCCAGGCGTTTGCGCCTGCGATCGTTGCAGTGGCGTATGCTTATCGCTCAAGGTACGAGGACCGGCATTTAATATGGCTAAAACTTCACCGCGAAGGCGCACGGGCACCACCGCTTCAACTAACCCAGCATGACAACGTTGTAAAAAACCATGCGGATACATGGGTGCGGCGGCATGCAGTGCAACTAAATCGAAAGATAAGCAAGCACGTTCATGATCACGGGCTTTCGCCGCATGACATAACGGATGTCGATGAAATGATCGGTTCACTGCTAAGCGTTGTCGGATGCGACCGCTAAAATCATGGATGGTAATTAATACACCGTGCACGCGTTCAAAGGCAGCGATGGCGAGTTCAGGGATAGAGAGATCGTCGGGCACGCAGGAAGTGTGTCAAAAGAAGTGGGTGGTAAAAGGGTTAGTGCCGCGCTGCTATTTGAGCGAAAGCGTCACTTTCCAAACATTTTTCTGCTGTCTACGCGTGGAGTGAGATGTTTATCAATGGTGGCATCATCCATGGTACATGGTGCACCGGTGTTCGGAATAGAGCAACCGGCTGTCCATAAAATGCCATTGACCACGAGTTGTCGCATGCCGGTGAGTTTCCATGCACTATGCGCGTCGAGGCCGGTGAAGCTGAATGAACGGCCCCCTTGTGGGCGGTCATAGGTCCAAGCAACGATGGCGGCATCACCCCCGGTTGATTTTCCACTGTGTTCTTTGCTGGACCATACTAACGGAGTGATGCCTTTTTTATCGGGGACAAACACTATCGCGGTCAACCACCCGTCATTAATCATCCACGGCGTGACACCCTGGGTGATCGCATGAGTCGGAAATTCATTATGCTGACTGTCCCAATGTCCGCGACCAGAGACTTTAGGCGCATAAACGCCGCCAATCCAGGCTTTTGCGCGTTCGACATGCTCGGCGGTATAGTCGACGGCTTGGTGAATCTGCACTATGCCCGCACCGCGTGCGGCCAGGGCGTCCATGACGGCAATGCGTTCAGGTGTCGTGAGGTAGGCCTGTTTGCCGCCGCCATCGGTATAAAACACGACGCTATCGGCCGTGCTTAAAATCGTTGCATCGGTTGGCCAGCCCTCTGTGACAACCGTGGTGATTACGCCGGGAGTTTGTTGCAAGACCTCACGCAATAAAGTGACGCCGCCAGTATAATCATGATGACCAGTTTTATCGACGGGTTTTACTTCACCCGCAATTAAAACGATGGATTTATCAGCCGCATGCAGCCCGGCGACACTGGCGAGTAATAAACTGGCGCAGGAATGAATTAACCTCATGAGCATAATAATCCTTCTGATATAACGGCCAAGGCACCGCAGTTAATTTGCATTTGCGTACCCTAGCTGAGCAATTCAGGCACTACGTGCCCATACACATCAGTTAGGCGGAAATCGCGTCCATCATGGCGATACGTCAGTTTTTCGTGATCCATCCCTAGTTGGTGGAGTATGGTCGCGTGCAGATCATGCATGTGCACTTTATCAATGACCGCTTGATGGCCGAATTCATCGGTGGCACCATGTACATGTCCTGGTTTAAAACCGCCGCCAGCTAACCACATGCTAAATCCTTTGGAATTATGATCGCGTCCCGTGCCGTTCTTTTCGGCATATGGGGTGCGGCCAAATTCGCCACCCCACCACACGATGGTATCTTCTAATAAACCACGTTGTTTGAGATCGGTTAATAATCCAGCAACCGGACGATCTGTGGCGAGCGCATGATCCCCGTGTTTGGCTAAATTAGAATGTTGGTCCCAGGCCGGATTCGCGGTATTATCACCATAGGTGACTTGGATATAACGCACGCCCGATTCAGCTAAACGCCGGGCCATTAAACATTGACGCCCGAAATCATCGGTCTTTTTTTCGCCAATGCCGTAGAGCGCTTTGGTTGCATCTGATTCTTTGGTGAGATCTAACACATCGGGTGCGTTTTTCTGCATCCGCCAAGCCATATCGTAGCTATTAATAATGGCTTCGACGCGATCATCTTCTGGTCGTATTCGTAGCTGTTCGTTGCTCAGCATCCGCACTAAATCTAATTGTTCCTGTTGTTGTGCCGGATCTCGTAATTCATTGGTGATATTGCGAATGGTGGTTTCTTTTGCTGATGCCCCAGCGCGACCAATGGGCGTCCCTTGGAAGCGGGCGGGCAAAAATGCTGAACCATAATTACGTGGACCACCATTACCGGAGGAAGGACTGATAGACACAAAAGTGGGTAGATTTTCATTGGCGCTGCCTAAACCATAGGAAATCCATGAGCCCATTGATGGGCGCGTGTTAAAGGTGGAACCACTATGGAGAAATAAGGTGGCTGGACCGTGGGCAATTCCATCGGTGTGCATCGAATTAATGACGCAGAGATTATCGACGTGTTCGCCTATGGCGGGAAATAAATCTGAAGTCCAACGGCCACATTGACCACGTTGCTTGAATTCCCACAACGGTTTCATGATGCGTTGTTGCGATGCGCCATCTTTGCCACTGTTGGCGATGGTACGCGCATCACGGAAATCCATTTTTTTCCCATCGTCGGTTATTAATCGCGGTTTATAGTCAAAGCTGTCAACATGGCTCGGACCACCTTGCATAAAAATAAAGATAACACGCTTAGCGCGTGGATTAATAATGTTGCGTACCGGATCGGCAGCCATGGCGGTGCGATGGAGCAAACCATTGAGCGCCAAGGCGCCAAAACCGCAGGCAGCTTGTTGTAATGCTTGACGCCGAGTTAGTGGGAAATGCATGGGTTAATCCAAGTAACGATAATCGGGTGAGGCGAATAAAGCTTGAATGAGCATCGCCCAGCGTTCCGGCATCGGCACAGTGCTGGTGGTTATATGATGTAAGGCGATGTTTAATTCATTGGTGGTTGGATGCCGACCAATGATTCGACGATATAAATCATTTATTCGAGCAGCGTCATTATCGAATGTTTTACTGAGCTGGAGCGTGGCTGTCGTGCGGGCGCGTTCAATTACGAACGGATTATTCAATAGGTATAAAGCTTGAGGCGCGACCGTGCTAACGGAGCGAGCGCCGTTTACAGTATTAGAATCAGGCATGTCAAAGGCGGTAAATGCATCAGGTAACGCATTACGAAACAAGGGTACGTAGACACTACGTTCAAAGCGATGGTGAACATATCCGTAATCAGCTTTCAATGACGTTGGCCACGTCACTCCACCCGTGAAATGAGTTAATTCTCCACTGATACTCAACATCGCATCGCGTAACACTTCCGCCTCGACAGCGCGGCGGGAAAATCGACTCAGGAAACGGTTGTCAGGATCGCTGGCATACGGTGGTGGTACAGATTGTTGCTGAAAAGTCTGGGATAAAACCATGTTGCGAATGGCGGTTTTCATGGACCAGCCATTCGCGATAAAATGTTGAGCTAAATAATCGAGTAAGGCAGGGTTTGACGGTGGCTCTCCGGTGGTGCCAAAATTATCCGTCGTACGAACTAATCCCTGTCCGAAAACCCACGACCACAGGCGATTGACCATGACTCGGGCCGTTAATGGATGGTCCGTTGCCGTCATCCACTCGGCTAATTGTTGACGACCGCTTTGGTCTTTTGCCAGGTAAGGTGTCGATTTGAGGTTGACGATACGTAAAAAACCACGCGGTACGATTGCGCCGGTGGTGTGTACGCTGCCGCGAATGTGAATGGGAATGTCTTTGTAGGTGCCGGATTCTTCTAGGCTTAAAGCCAGTGGTTTGCCTGGCGTATTGGCGATAATGTCTTTGAGTTCCTGTTCCAAAGTGGCAACCAATTCACGTTGCTCATCTAGGATTTTTTGTTGTCCGGCATCCGCTAAGATAATTTTTTCTTTCTGATTGCCGATATCGAGCGGCAACCATTGTACGGCATCAACAATGACATGGCCATCAGTGTTATCATTGCTGATCATCACGTAGCCTTGGCTGCCGCGTTCGAAGCGGAAGGTGCCGAGTGAGACAAAATGGCCGTCAGGATTAGGGGTTATTCGTTGATCAACGAAAATAGTGTCTTCACCGTCAGCATGTAAAATGGTGACAGGTACATTTGATGAACGATTGATGTTGGCGGCGTAGGCAAGTCGTACCTCATAGGTACCAGGTTTAGGGAATTTAGGCGTAAACGTTAATGTTTTACTGCCTTTATCCATGTTTTCATCGTGCAAATAACCATCGCCGATATAACGCTTAGAATGTTGTGATGGTTTCCAACTACCGATGGCTTTGGCGTCATTGCTATCAATGACGATCCCTGGGAGATCACTGACAGCGACGATGGCCGGTCGTTCAAAAGACACACCTTTGGCATCATCTCGTAAACTAGCGACTAATTTTTTCGCTTGATTGACCCGGGCAAGTAAATCGGCGCGCCGTTTTGCATGTCCGTCGATGACGTGTTTTTGTGCTTCCTCAAGTGGTAAAGGTCGTTCTATCCAATTTGAGACGTTGGCATGATTCAGAGCTTTGGTACCGCGAAAAATACCAGCCAATGCGTAATAATCGGCGGTTGGAATGGGGTCAAACTTATGGTCGTGGCATCGCGCACAACTAACGGTTTGCCCAAGAAAGGCTTTGCTAAGTGTGTCGATTTGCTCATCAATAAAATCCATTTCTAATTGTTTTTTATCCTGCTCTTCAAGGTTGGTATTACCCATGACCAAAAAGGCAGTCGCAACTAATCGCTGTTGCCGTTCGATTATGGTGCCGCCAGGTATTAAATCACCGGCAATTTGGTGTGTGACAAAATGGTTGTAGGGCAGATCGCGATCAAACGCGTCAATAACCCAATCACGATAGCGCCAGGCTTCTTTGTAAATTAATCCACGCAGCGTTACCGATTCAGCGTAACGCGCGACATCTAACCAATGGCGGGAAAAACGTTCGGCAAAGGCACGTGATTGTAATAAGCTATCGACTTGTTTTTCATAGGCATCTGGCTGCGCGTCTTGTTCAAAGACGGTTAATTGTTCTGGGGTCGGTGGAAGTCCAGTTAATGTCAGGTATAAGCGCCGCAATAGTACCGTACGTGAGGCAGCCGGTGTCGGAGAAAGTTTTTCTTCATGGGCTAGTTGACGAATAAACGCATGTATGGGTATCTCATATTTACCGGTGCTTTGTGGAATAGCTGGTGAAGATAGCGGACGATAGGCCCAATGTTTACGCGCAGTTTCCCAATTAATCTCTTTAGAGACCGCTTGGTTGTTGGTGGTGGTACGTGGATCGGCTGCGCCAGTTCGAATCCAGGTTTCCAAAGCGGCGATGGCTTTGTCTGGCATGCGATTTTTAGGCGGCATCGCCAAGTCGTCATCGTGATAACGAATCGCCTTGACGAGGCGGCTGCCCTCGACATCGCCAGGCACTAAAGCCGGACCACTATCACCCCCGATTTCCCAACCTGCCTTCGAATCTAATCGCAGTCCGCCTTTGTGCTTCTTTTCCCCATGACATTCGTAGCAGTATTTATCTAGTGCTGGCCGCACATTTTGCTCAAAAAACGCGATTTTTTCCGCCGTGTCCGCACCACTAATCAGGAGGGCAGAAATCAGCCAAATCAGCGTGATTGAGCACGGACGAAGGAGGAAAACCATGTCGTCAGTATACCACCATAACGACGGCCGACGTGGTTCCCGTGGCTGAAAAGATGGGCGATTGTGCTATCCCTTGCTGGTACGGCACGGGGCACGTTTCCGGTGCGTGATAAAAGCCTCCCGTACCTCCTGCAATCAATGACCAGCTAGGCGGTATTGCCGGGGAGTTACTTTGAAGTGGGAGCGGAATTGCCGATGAAAGGTTGAGACATCTCCGAAACCACTGTTGAGAGCGATATCAGAAATTGCCATGGCGCTATGAGTCAGCAGCGAGGCCGCGCGTTCGAGGCGAAATTGTTTGACCAAGGTTAAATAAGAAAAACCAAATTCTTCACGCACGGCGTGGCTGGTGCGGTGTGGGCTGAGCGACAATTGCTTAGCCAGACCAGTTAATGATGCGCTTTGATGCGCCTGTTGCGTGACGTAATGTAAAATTTGCGTGCGTCGATCCATGGCGGAAGCAGTAGGATCAATGCCGACACTTTGTAACCAATTTTCCAACCGAGTACCGAGTTGGCGTAATAATTCCAGCAAGCGATAAGTCGTATCGGCTGTGCAAGTTGGTAACCTCGGCATTGGTAAATCCGGTGCTTGAGTACGCGATCGTTGCAGTGGAAAATCAGGATCGTCAAGTTGCAGTGGGCCAGCATATAAAATGGCCACGACTTTTTCACGTAAGCGAATGGGGACAATTAATTCAACCAAACCGGCATGGCAGCGTTGAATTAAACCATTCGGATGTAGTGGCGCAGCGGCATGCAGGCCGACAGCATCGAATTCTAAACAGGCGCGGTTATTATCACGGGCCTTTGCCACAAGGCAGATTGGATGGCGATGAGCGGCGCGATTAGTAGAGAGTCGGCGTTGAATGCGCCCGGAAAAATCATGTACGGTAATAAGCAGGCCATGCGTTTGCTCGAACGCTGTAATAGCGACTTCGGGCACTGATAAATGGTCGTGAGCGATGGTGGTCATAATGCGTGTTGTGATTGATACGACGAACTTAGGCTTTCGCTGTAATATAATCCCAGACTTTAGCCCCTGTTGCGATAAAGTTCGCCGCTCTACAACGGTATGATGTCTGACTATCATCCAGGACTCGCCCAGGTTCGCGTGCCGACCATGCTGCGCGTGCGACAACATTTTCCCACACCACAGGTCGAGGATGTGCCCAGTGCTGTGCGTGCGAATTTATCGCGACCTGCGATTCGCGCGACAGTGCGTCCAGGAATGAAAATTGCGGTTGCCGTTGGTAGCCGCGGCATCACGGGAATAGCGACGTTGGTGAAAACG
>SYDV01000132.1 GCA_005801395.1 Planctomycetia bacterium
AAAATCATTACCGCCGAAGATCCTGTCGAATATCATTTAAACGGTATTAATCAGTGCCAAGTCAATCATAAGATTAATATGGACTTCCCGCGTATTTTGCGTGCCATGTTACGTCAAGCACCGAACGTCATTCTGGTCGGTGAAATTCGTGACGCCGAAACAGCACAAATTGCCATTCAAGCATCGCTGACCGGTCACTTAGTGTTCAGCACGCTACACACCAACGACGCACCATCTGCACTTACGCGTTTAATTGACATGGGCGTACCACCCTTTTTGGTCGCCACGTCGATTCAAGCAGTGTTAGCTCAGCGTCTTATTCGCACCAATTGTCCAAAATGCTTAGCCCCTTTTACACCCGAGCAAAAACATTTGGATATGCTCAAATTACGCCCTGAGCAATTAGCCAATCAACAATTTAAACGCGGTGTCGGTTGCGATCACTGCAAAGGCAGCGGCTATCGCGGTCGCCGTGGCATCTTCGAAATGATGGTCATGAATCGTTCGATTCGCGATTTAGCCTTTGCCAAAGCCACAACCAGCGAAGTTCGCCGTGCCGCCATTGCCAACGGCATGAACACCTTATCGATGGACGGCGCACGCAAAGCGCTGCAAGGCATTACGACGCCTGACGAAGTCATTCGCATGGCGAAAACCGACGACTAGCAAAAAGCCGACAGCCCTTAACACGTCAGTGTTACCAATGTTACCACTGACGTTTATTTATTAAAAATCGACCGTCGTCTTTAACGCTAACATTTCCCAGGTGGTCGACACGCCCTGAGGATTGTCCGCTTTCGAAATTCCGATTGGTCCATCATGGAATTGAAATTCCGCTTTAATCGACCAATTACTCAACGGCATAATATTTATGGCGGCAACATAAGCCCAACCATCAGTACTCGTTCCATTGGTGTCACTATATTGATATTCAATGGCGCCATAGGCATCGAGCCACTTTGTCGCATGCCAAGTCGCATTAATATAGCCGCCATGATAATTTCGCTCAACATTTGGCATCACAGGACTATTGGTGACGCCCTTATTTCGACTGTAGGCATATTCATTCGCAAATGTCCAATGAGCACTCTGCCATTCGGCAGAAAGCACAACAATATCAACGTCAGTCGTTTGTGTCGCTTGGCCAAAATTTGTTTTAGAAATTACCGTAATATTTTCGGTGCGATTACCACTCACACGCAGGCCTAATTCGTCGATTGGCGTGTTCCAATGCAGCATGCCGCCAAAAAAAGCATCAACATCAACATCGGTTGCGATGCCAAAAGAACGTTCCGCCGTTGACTGAGCGAAGGCGCTATCCGAATCGATATTCTTTGTACCACCATAGATCGCGTAGCTAACGCCATTGCCAAAAAGTTTGTCGAAAAAACCAGTGAATTTACCACCGTCTACAGCTACTTGACTGTCTCTTAAACGAATTGGGTAAATGGATTGCGGCAAAAACACTGACGTTCGTGCGGGATCAATATCCTGCAAATCATTGTAAAGCCCACCAGGAACCTTGACCCGCCCAAATTGAAAAACCGCGGCTTCATCGGCGGTGTATTCGGCAAAAGCCCAATCAAGGCGTGGTTCACCATTTTCGTAACGCCCTAAATCACGCAAATAAAGTTGTGCGCCAATACGCACACGATCCCAAGGACGTATGCTGGCATTCATCGCGGCTTCATAAAAGTCCGTCGACCCATCCATCGAATCCGCTGCGAGATAATTATTTTCCCACGTGCGAAAATAGCCAAAACTAACAAATCCATGGGCTTCTAATCGCAGTTGCTCAGAGACCGAATTGGTCGCTTGATCTAGTCCATGGCTCAGTGTCGCGGAGGCCGACCAGGCGCACAGCGACAGAGGGATGCAGAAAATGTTTGGAAATCGACGCATTGCGCTCTTTCATGTGTTATCTGCTCAAGGAGCGACCGCAATGTATTGCCCTACGTCATGGCACTCCACGATGGGCACACGTGAACGACCAACACTTTCTCCATGACCTCCCCTTTGCGTATGAGATGTCCGTTGCCCTACAGGCCACGCGCGAAGCCGGCGCCACGGCCCTACAAATGCAAGGTGCCATAGCGGCAACCGCCAAAGCCGACGGTTCGCCCGTTACCCCAGGAGATTTAGCCGCTGATGCCATCATTCATCATTATTTAACCCAGCATTTTCCTACAGATGCTATTTTAAGCGAAGAACGAGCCGACTCACCAGCACGACTGAGCAACGAACGCTTGTGGATTATTGATCCCATTGATGGCACCAAAGATTACGTCGGACAAAGCCATGAATGGGCCGTTCAGGTCGCTTTAGCCATTAATGGCAATCTGGCACTCGGCATTCTGGACATTCCCGCCGAAGGCGTGTGTTTAATTGGTATGCCGGGCCATGGTGCATGGATATTAGATCGTCAGGGTCAACGACCTTTGATTATTAATCAGGCCAACGCGGATGTGCTGATCACCAGTAACAGTAAACGAAATCGCCTTGCGGTAGAAAAAGTATTAACCGCCTTGCCGGAATTCCGCTCACTCAACGCCACGTCTGTCGGCATTAAAGTAGCGCGCATTATTAGCGGACATGCTGGTTTATACGTTCATCCGCGCCCATTAGCCGAATGGGACGCTGCCGCGCCAGCTGCCGTGCTGATCGCTGCTGGAGGAACCGTCACGACCTTAGCTGGCGAACCGCTGAGTTTTAATCTTCCTAGCGGACGCTGCCCAGGATTAGTTTATTCCAAACGCGCTGACCACGATGCCTTAATTACTCGCATGAGTACCGGTGGCGTGGAGTTAATGCCGTGAACGACTGTTTTAAGACAGCCATATGCGGCATCAGCATTTTAGGAGTGCTGCTGGCTTTCACTGCCTGCGGTACCGTCCGTGGACTCTCGAACGACCATGCTGAATTAGTCGCCTGGTACATCGAAGACGTTGCCCGCGGAACGCCGCGCAATCCGGATGAATTAGTGCTGCCAATGACCACTCCTGAGATGACACGTATCGCTAGCTGGCTGGCTGGCAGTAAAATCAAAGATAAACTGGTGCAACCGCGCCAAATCGATGAGCGACAAAAACGCTGGTCAGCCATCCACTCACTCTTCATCCAAGGTGAAGTCGTGGTGCTCACTGACGGATTACTTGCTCCAGCACCCGCACTTTCGCGCGCTGATCAAATCTACATTCTACCCGTCGTTGACGCTGAAAATCTAGATCGACGCAGCCTAGACGCACTCATTATCAGCATGAGCAACAGTGACCACGACGGTGCAAAAAAATGGGTCGCGACAACTGCCGCTGCTCGCCTAGCGTTAGACACCAAGGCTGGAGCCACCCATTGGCGTTTACCAGCGGCCACCCACTCCAATCAAAGAATACAGGTCGAGCAATAACGATTTCTCCACTATGGGAGGGCCGGGTTCCAGTAGTTGCACCCCGCCCATGTAACCCACGATGCGCCACCCGAGGCACTGTTTATGAGCACCGCTACCACCACCGCCCTCCAGGCATCATTAATCGAATTAATTCGCGTAACCTCTACGGTATTGCCACGCGATGTCGTGACGGCAGTCGAAGCTGGGAAGAAACAAGAAACGGCAGGCACCAACGCGGCTTACGCACTCGACGTCATCGACTGCAATATTGGCCTGGCCAAAACTACTAGTCAGCCACTGTGCCAGGACACTGGTTCAATTCTGGTGTATGTGCACACGCCAGTGGGATACGACCAAATTACCTTTGAAGAAACTTTCATTGCAGCGGTAAAAGAGGCCACCGTCAAAGGCTATCTACGGCAAAATTCGGTCGATGCGGTCACCGGTAAAAACAGCGGCAATAATGTTGGTCCAGGTGCGCCGGATTTTCATTTTCATCAATGGCGAGAAAATTATGTTGAAGTAAAATTAATGCTCAAAGGCGGCGGCTGCGAAAATGTTGGCGCGACCTACATGCTACCCAATGCCAAATTTGGTGGCCGTGATTTAAAAGGCGTCGAGAACGCGATTCTCGACTGCGTTCTCCAAGCCCAAGGCCAAGGTTGCGGCCCAGGGATTCTCGGCGTCGGCATCGGTGGCGACCGCGTAAGCGGCATGGCCTGCGCCAAAGAACAATTACTACGCACCCTCGATGATACCAACGACGATCCTGTTTTAGGCGAACTCGAACAACGCATTATTAACAAAGCCAATCAATCTGGTATCGGCCCCATGGGCTTTGGTGGAAAAACCACCTTAATGGGCTGTAAAATCGGCAAACGCAACCGCGTCCCCGCCTCGTTCTTTGTTTCCATTAGCTATATGTGTTGGGCATTTCGTCGGCAAGGCATCACGCTCGCTGCCGATGGTAGTACCACCAAATGGCTCTATTGAGGTTATTATGGCCATCATCCCCCTCACCACGCCCATCACCGAAGCACAAATTCGCACACTCAAAGTTGGCGATACCGTCGAAATTACTGGTCGTCTGTATACCGGACGTGACGCCGTGCATCATCGCTTACACCACGGTGAAAAACCGCCAGTCGATTTGGCAGGGCACATTATTTATCACTGTGGTCCAGTTATGGTTAAGGACGGGGATAAATGGGTATGCAAAGGCGCTGGCCCAACCACGTCGTCACGCGAAGAACCTTACCAATGGGAAGTCATGCGCGATCACGGTATTCGTGGCGTCATTGGGAAAGGCGGCATGGGGCCGAAGACGTTAGAAGGCTGCGTTAAATATGGCTGCGTCTATTTGCACGCGATCGGCGGTGCGGCACAAGTCGCGGCACAAAAAATTACCCGCGTAGATGGAGTCGATTGGATGGACCTCGGCAGCCCCGAAGCCATCTGGCACCTATGGGTCGAAAAATTCCCCTGCATTGTGACCATGGATAGCCACGGTAATTCGTTGCATAAACAAGTGTTCGAAGCCTCTGCTGCGGAATTGGAAAAACTCAAAGCCTAACAGCTCGCAGCTAAGTTTTCGACAGTCCGTCTGTCGAAAACTTGTCTAAATGTTGATAAAACCTGTCGAAAACCCGACTAAAGCCAGTCGGAAGGTCGACATTGCGTCACGTTCCCGATCCCATGATCACCACATTTCAAGGACTTCATTACTTATGACCCTCGCCCAGCTGCAAGACTACACCTTCACCACTAAATATGCGCGCTGGAATGCGGCGCTGGGAAGACGTGAAAGCTTTAGCGAAGCAGTCGATCGAGTCATGGGTATGCACGCCGCGACCTACGCAGGAAAACCGATCGCCGAAGATATGGCGTTAGCCACTGCGGCAATGAAGGAACGTTTGGTTTTAGGCAGCCAACGGGCACTGCAATTCGGTGGCAAACCAATTAATGATAAAAATGCCCGTCTCTATAATTGCACCGTGTCTTATTGTGATCGCCCGCGCTTTTTCCAAGAATCCTTATGGTTATTATTATGCGGTTGCGGCGTAGGCTTCTCGGTTCAGACGCATCACATCGCGAAATTACCCGAGGTCGTACGCCCAGGTAAAAGTCGCGCTACTTACGTCATTGAAGACTCCATCGAAGGTTGGTCCGATTCACTTGGCGTGCTGATGTCATCGTATTTTTCCTCCGATCAGCCTTTCCCTGAATTCGCCGGCAAAGATGTGAAATTTGATTTCTCTAAAATTCGCCCCGCTGGCGCGACTCTTTCCAGTGGTATTGGTAAAGCGCCTGGCCCTGGACCCCTGAAACGCTCTCTCGAACAAATTCGTTTGCTGATCGAAGCCCGATTAGCTGATGCTGGTCAACGCTGTACACTCCCAGCCATTGACTGCTACGATATTTTAATGCACGCGAGCGACGCGGTATTGGCGGGTGGCGTCCGTCGTTCCGCCACGATTTGCATATTTTCACCCGATGATAACGACATGGCCACGGCCAAAACTGGCGATTGGTTTGTCAAAAATCCACAGCGCGGACGCTCCAATAATTCCGCCTTATTATTACGCAATAAAACTACCTACAAAGATTTTTCCGCATTAATGCATTCGGTTCGCGAATTCGGAGAACCTGGTTTTGTGTGGGCTGACTCAACAGAAATTATGTATAACCCCTGCGTCGAAATCGGCATGTATCCGGTGGATGTTGAAACCGGCGAATCTGGCTGGGCATTCTGCAATCTCTGTGAAATCAATATGAAGGCGTGTACCACGCCAGAAATTTTTGAACGCGCCTGTCGCGGTGCTGCCATTTTAGGCACGCTACAAGCTGGCTACGCATCGTTTAATTATTTAGGTCCAACCACCGAACGCATCGTCCGGCGCGAAGCGCTACTTGGCTGTTCCATGACTGGCATGATGGACAATCCCACCATCGCCTTTGATCCCGTTCTGCAAGATCGCATGGCTAAAATTATTCTTGAAGTTAATGCCGATGTCGCAGCGAAAATTGGAATCAATCCTGCCGCTCGTGCCACCTGCGTTAAACCAGCGGGCACCACCAGTTGCATTTTAGGCACAGCATCCGGCATTCATGCACATCATGCCAAACGATATTTTCGCCGCGTGCAATCAAACAAAAATGAAATTCCCTACCAATACTTCCAGCTCCACAACCAACGAGCGGTGGAAAATAGCGTCTGGAATCCCAATGGCACCGATGCCATTATTACTTTTTGTATCGAAGTGCCAGAAGAGGCGCGCACCAAAAATGATATGTCCGCCGTTGATTTACTTGAACATGTGCGCCTAACTCAAGATCACTGGGTCGGAAGTGGTCGCCGCTCAGAACGCTGCACGGCGCCGTGGTTACGCCACAATGTCAGCAACACCATCACCGTGCGCGACACTGAATGGGAAGACGTTACCCAATTTATCTTCAAACACCGCGAAGCTTTTGCAGGCGTCTCTTTATTACCTGAAGGCGGCGACCTTGATTATCCTCAGGCACCATTTTGCGCCGTTTGGACGCACGACGAAATTCT
>SYDV01000133.1 GCA_005801395.1 Planctomycetia bacterium
AACTGATGGTCAGGGACCTTTTTCAGGATATCTCATTAAACGAGCAAACTCTGACCAAAGTGCGACACCGGTTATTCTGGGGCCAGTAACACTACTGACTCTCATCGATACTGGACTGCTATCCGATCAATCATTTTTATACGAGGTTGCAGCCATTGACGCAGCGGGCAATCAATCGGCATGGTCAGTACCACTAGCAGTTGCCACCAACCAAGCACCTACGATCGCCACTATAGCGAAGGTTGGCTCGGCATCGATTGCGACGACCTCCACCACGCTCTCAGTATTGGGCGCAGACGATGCGGGCGAAGCAAAACTCAGGTATTCCTGGAGTATGGTCGGAACCTCGCCAGCGCCGGTTATTTTCGGTGCCCAAAGCACCAATGCCGCGAAAAATAGTACGGTTCAATTTACGAAGAGTGGCACCTACAGATGTCGTGCGACTATTCGTGATGAGGCTAATGCTACGGTTACCAGTGATGTACAAATGACCGTCGTAGTGACTGCGACTAATATTACGGTGGAGCCAAGCGCGACGTCGATGCCCGTGGCAACGACCGCTTCTTTTACCGCGCAAACTCGCGATCAATTTGGCTTACCATTAGCCGTTCAGCCATCAATCACATGGTCATCAACAGCAGGAAATATTAATTCCACCACGGGTATGTTTACGTCGGGAGCATCGCCAGCAAGTGTTGGTATTACGGCGACTGCCAATGGCTTATCAGCGATTGCTGCGGTAACCGTTTATGGCGGCACCAATCCTCCGCCAACGGTAGCCACAGCCGCGACGTCCGTTGTATCAGCCGATCTCGCAACGGTTACGCTCTCTGCCTTGGGTGCGGATAACGCAGGCGAAGCGGCGCTAACCTATCGCTGGTTATGTACCGCGAATCCGGCTGGCGCAAACGTAACCATATCGCCAACGGGCCCAACCAATGCGGCAAAATTATCTCAGACAACGTTAATTGTCCCTGGATATTATCGTTTCCGTTGCGTCATCGCTGATGTTCCAGGCGCGACCATCTCGAGTGAGGTTGGTCTAAACTTTGTCGGCGATCAAGCGCCATGCTTCACCACTGCTGCGCAGGCGACCAACGTCAGCGGCGCGACCACGGTGTCGTTAAATTGCGTGGCGAGTGATGACGGAGGCGAAGCCAATTTGAATTATACCTGGAGCGTTATCGCTCCGGCTGCGGGCTCAGTCGTGTTCGATGCCGTGAATGGAACTAATGCGGGCAAGCAACTCAATGCCCAAGTCTCAAAGGCTGGGCCATATACGTTTGCGGTTGTTGTCATGGACAAAAAAGGACAACAAAGCGACAGTCGTAAAACGGTCACCGTTAATGCGGTGGCAAAAGGTATCCGTATTTCGCCCTCGGTCGTTTGGATATCGGTGGGATCAACCGCCCAATTTCAAGCCGAAGTCGTGGATCAGTTTTATGATCCTCTAGCGGGTGTAATTGCGATGGCTTGGTCGGCAACCGGTGGAACGGTAGCTAGTGGAATCTATTCTGCAGGCAGTCTGGCGGGACAGCAGCAAATCGTTGCAGCAAGCGGAGCGCTGCAAGGAGAGGGATTGGTCAATGTTGTTGATTCTCTGGCGTTAAACATTGCGCCAGAAAGTTTAACCGGCATCAAAATGATACCCGATGGTAATGCGACGACGTATTATACCAACCAACAACAAGTAATGATCACCGTGGATCGTCCATCAGGGAATGTCCTGCCCGTTACGATTTATGATCAAGGAGAGGCCATTGCCGAACTGAGCGGAACACAAAGCCAATACACCTTATCCCTGTCTGAAGGCGTGCATGTTCTAAGTGCAGCTGCTGCGGACATGGACATTTCTGGCGATTTGCTCGGCACCACCTTGGTGGTGGATCGTACCGAACCAGCAGTGAGTGCCGATCTCCTTCCAACATTCGTCAGCGCGCTACGTAACTTGGTTCTGGAGAAAAATGAATTGGTTCTCAATGGTAATAGCGAAAGTGGCCTATGGGGAAATGCTGCACTTCGTCAGCGTGAGCAACGGCCATATGTTTCCGTCTCTTCTTTTGCAAACTCGGCCCATGAGCTTTCAATACTCACGCTAGATGATTCGACCGACCGATCATCTTTGAGTGTTTATTTATTATCAACAAAGACATTATATGATTCCGCCACAGGGACGTATACGAAGAAACGGATTTCGTGTACGCTCCAGAATACCACTTCGGGAACAGCCTCAATTGCGACGGTTTCGCTACCAAGTGGAATTACGGACGGTGAATACCAATTAGTTGTATCGGCGACAGATTATGCCGGTAATACAGCAGTTGATCAATTATTGTCACCAATGCTTTTTCACATTCAGCAAACTCTTCCAACTTTGGTGATGTCATCGAATTCCTCAACGCCGTGGACGCAGCCTGTCATTAGTGTGGTAGGTAATTCGCTCTATCTCATAGAACAATTGCGTTTACAGACTGGTGTAAGCACGGCGCAAATGGTCCCATTGGCTCGCTGTTATATTGATGACCTTAGTTCAGTGGTTGAATTGCAGGCCTCAGCTAAGCAATCAATTTGGAGACTTCCAATCCCTCTCTCTGCTCCTGCGCAGTTTGCCTTACGCGGACAAGATGCGTTTGGTAATGTTTCGTTACCTATGTCGATACAGGTTTTGAAAAGAGACGTTACTTATGTTGTGGGATCTCTATTTAGTGAGAGCGATGCTTTAGGTACATTAAATGCGATACTTGATGCCTACATTTCCACGTGGAATAGATATGGTTCTCCAGGTTATGATTACGATGTTATGTATAGCGACGTAACCGTAAGATCGAAACAGATATTAGTCGGTAATCAACTGTGTCGTGAAGTAAAAGTGTCGCCTTGGAGAGATGGAGGTGTCTCGTGGAGAGAAAGTAAAAACCAATACGTAGATCGCGTGCCCAATAATGCCAATCTGGTTAACAGCTATTCATACCGGGAAAAACTGGATCATGTAGATTTTATCACAAGCCGTGGAAGTGCGATAGCCGCTAGCAACGAAGGTGTCATCGGCTCATTAATCGATGGGGATTATCGCTTTAGTAGTTTCAGTCCAACCGCTGGTGTTTTCATTGGGAGATACGAAGATTATTTAGACTTTAACAACACCTGGCAGTTGAGGTTGGTTGAAAAGTCGCGCTATTTTGAAGGTTCAGGATGGAATCCACCACCACCCACCAACGTGCGAACAGCTCCAACACCGCAATTTTTTTACCCCACAGTCACCCAGCTAAGCACAGGAAATTACTCGAGGGATTTCATTGTTCGTCCCCTCGACCCCGTCACCGCTGATAACCGAACTCTGATTTCCCCGCGCGTTATTTCTATTCCGCCATCGTGGCAGAGCGCACCGACATCTCATACCTTTGAAATTCGCGAAGGCGGCGTCTCGCAAATGCTTGGGCTGACTCTCAGTGCTCCGGCTGCGAAACTGGAAAGCGGCACCTATGGAGCACGTACCATCAATCTGACCGGCGCCCGCGTCAGTGGATATGCGGCTAGTCAAAGTGATGGACTATCATTTATCTTGCCAGTCAGTCGTCAGGCAACGTCGAGCGCCTTGACCGAAGCCGGTGCCATTGATGTGTCCTATTCCACCGCAAGTTCGCTGATGGAAAGTAACACCACGTGGGCTAACACGGGCTTAAATTGGTTACGTTCGGTGCGTATTGACAATGACATCCTCACTTCTGGCACAACTCAGACCGTGACCATTGCTGGTGGCTTTGTTTCTACCGATTTCTCCGCTGCGTCATTCTCGCCCACCGGCGATTACGTGCAGATTCAACAAGGAGAAAATCCGTTAGATCAGCAACCAGGCGCGACCGTGTCGATCAATGCGACTAGCCAAGCGCCAGCGGTATTTGATGAAACGAAAATTACTATTCTCTCGCAACGCTTAATCAGCGATCCCTTGCAACCACAACGGGTGCAGCAATTGGCTTTGGAGGTCTATGTCGGCACGCAAATTCCGCGTGCGGCGTTTCATGTCGATATCCGCTGTGGCGCTATTTGCGGCAATGATGACCCGCTATCGGGTCCATTTCAAGGCGAATCGTTTGCCGGTGGGCCAAGTCATCGCATGCCGTTCTCTCTGGCGATCTCGCGCTTCGTCATTCACCCCATCGAACTCTGGCAGCTCGAGGACCGTAATTTGACCATTCATATCAACGATGGATATGATGGTGCCAGCGATCCCAATTGTTGGTTAGATATTCAGATTCCCAATCGTAGCGCTGACGAAGTACGGCAAATGGTGCGCGAAATGGCGCTCAATTGGAATCTAGAGCCCCATATTTATGCCTTCCAAACCGGCACCGGAGCGTTTACCCGCTATGTCGATGACGGAAAAATCCCGTTCACGGATAGTATTCGCATGCTCGGCGGGAAATTATTTAATACCGCCGAAGAAGAATTGTTAGGGGGAGACAGTGCGGTATTTTATTATTCCATCAGCGGCCCGTTGTTGGCCGAATTAGGCGACGACACGGCGGTTGGTTATATCACGCTGAAAAAACGCCATTTTGAAATAGAGCCGTATGTGGAAACCAGCGGTCGCTTTGTCAAAGCGCCAGTTGGTAGCGGCAGCCTGTATGGTAATTCTGCTATCGTGCGCCCAGTCGCAGGCGAAGGCACGCTCCCCAATCTAAAACCGACCATCGCTCTTCCCGGCGCGCCTTTGCCCTATGGCCGCAACGCCAAATTTGCCGTCACGGTCGAGGCAGAAGCCAATCCGTTACAGGTACCAGCCTTGCTGACCTCGTGGCAAAATAATAATACCTTCCGCGTTTCTGGACAGGCACCGGGCACCACGTTTGTGCAAATACGTCCAGTGCTGACCGTGGGCACGACGCCTGAGGTGGGCTCAGAACTGTTGGTGGAAATTCCTATCGCGGTGGATGTCCCCTTATTATCGACTCCAGGGGTTTATCAGTTACATGCCGCGCGCACCAATGCATCGCTGCGCGTGGCGCATGCCGCCAACGGATCGACCGAGGAACCGCGCCAAGAGCCAACTCCGGTGCCGTCCGCCGATGGCACTGAGAACGCCTGGTGGCGCCTGCCGCCCAGCTACCAATGGATTACCGGAACGTCGGGTACCAGCGGCGGTTTCACCCTGATCCCGTGGACTAGTGGTCAAACGACGAACAGTAAAGAATTAGACACGCAATTCGACTTAGCGATGCATCAGCTCGCTCAAATAGTTCCCACCAGCCTCGCAGCTGGTCCCGGATCGTCACTGGAGCTCGAACGCTGGCACTCACCATTATCGGGTCCCGACACGTTATTCCAGGATCCGTTGATCGACACGGACCCGAATGAGGCGAAATACCGTCTGAGTATCGAACGAGTGCGGAATATTCTGTTATGGGGAAATCCCGGGGGCGACCCCGACGAAACCATTCGCAAACGTTTCGTTAGCGAAGCGATGCCGCAGAATCTGTGGCTCCGCGCGCGGCAACGGGCGATCGTGGGGACCAATGGGGTGCGTAATTACGTGGAACGTCCACGTGGCGCGACTCCTGGCGATGATCCGAATAACGATTTGCGAGTATTATTAGAATGCAAAATGCGGTCGTTGGTGGATCAGGCAATGTTATTACGCTTAAAACGTTATTTCAGCCTGTCTTATGATTACCGAAATCTCTCAGCGTCATTGACGGTCAATCCGATATTTGGGTCAGCAAGTGCTGGATATGTTTGTGGTGCGTTACCGATGTTAGGCAGCGCAGCGACAGTGGATTCCGCGAATTTCTGGCAGTTTATTCTTGGCGTCTTTGGTTACGATGATTTGTATCGCTTATTTAATACTCCGGTAACACCCAATTGGCATGTAGGCCATCCCTTTAGTCGCGAGATGATTAATTGGATGACGATGGAGCGTCAATGCTTGGCGGCAGAGTTGATAGCGAGTTGGGAAAAGACGGGAATAACGGTTGGGCAGAGTGGCTGGCCGGTGGCGACGGATCAGATCATCACCACGAATTACGGCACCTTACCGAAAATACCCTTAGAGGTGAGACGCGATCCACAGTATGGGTTGCAATTACGCATTCCTGACAGCGCTTTGCGCGTGCCAACTGACCCAAATAGTGTTGCAGCTGGATGGAAAGAAATTGCCGTCCCTGGCTGGGCAGGCTTGGGTTTTTGCGTAGAAACGGGTGTTGCAGAAAAAGGGACAAGTTCATTGGGTATCCCCTTGCGACTGTCTCGGCCCTTTGGGCCCGGTGATCCGACGAAATTAGCGGTTATTGGTTTTAGTCAGCCTGCGTCGGTAGCCATTCGCGCCTTATTTGAAAACGAATTATTATATGTTGCCCTATCGAATATACAGGCCTCAGACTTCGAACAAACCATGCGTAATGGCAATCCGTTCTGGTATTGGGCCTATTTTGTCGGTGATGCATTGACGCCAGTGAGCAGCATGCATGCCTTGGTGTCTGGCTATGATTTCAAAACCGGAGAAGAGCTGCGTCCAGAACAATATGCCATGCATACGGGCATGGCCCTGCTGAATGTCATTCCAGGAATTGCGTCGACCGCCGGGAAAATCGCGAAACGTATGCAGGTGATCAAGGTGGGCGCGCAGCGCGATATGCTGACGGTGTTGAGTCCGAATCTCAATGGTGTCACCATGCCAACGTCGGTGAACTATGCGATTAAAGATCTTGCCCAAGGGGGAAGCAGCACCGCGCTCAATACCGCTGTGCTGGCAGCGGGCAAACGAGGATTGACCGATGCTGCTTTGGCAAATCTTAGTAAAACCCTTGGCGCTGACGTGGCGGAATGGTCACTGATGCACGTTGGATTTGGCCGCATGGGTACGAGTTTAGCGGCACGCGCCGGATCACGCGCCCCACTCGCTACGCCATTTCACGGCCTGACGAATGCCGCGAAACGCATCGCGCCGCCAGCGCAACTCGCGCGCCAAGCGGAAGTGCGTGGGGCCGATGAGGTAGTCGCACGGGCAAATGATACTGGTCTGATGACGAAAGTGGCTAATGCGAAACCGGGAAATCCGACTGAACAAGGCCGCTTATTAGAGACCTGTCTGATTCCGGAATGTTTCCCTGCAGGAACGTTGGTATTGATGGCGGATGGATCGTCGCGGCGAATTGAAACGCTGGCTGCCGGTGAAGTCGTCGCGACACGGGACAGCAAGACATTTACAGGAGGAACGGTAACCCATGCGGGTCACTTAGGAACGGCGTTGGGATTAAGTAGTGGAATTATTTCTGCGACGAAAGTCAGCACGGCTTATGAATTGGTGACACTCACTCTGCGTGGATGTGATGGTCGTTTATCGACGGTAAGAACCACGACCGGACATCCGCTGTGGTTGAATGGAATTGGCTGGACCACGGCGGGATCGTTGATGCCTGGGGATCAGGTTGCTGGTGATGCGACTACGCCAATTTGGACGATTGCGGCGGTTGAGCGAGATCCGCAACCATCCGGCGTGTTGGTTTATAATTTTGAAGTTGCGCAGACGCATACCTATTTCGTTGGCACGAGCATGAATCCCACCGGCCCGCCGAGCGGGTGGGTTTGGGTGCATAATACTTGTGAGATCATAAATTTACTTAGTTCGACTGCCAAAAAGCTTGATGGATCAAGCGCTCTTTCGGAAACGCAGATTATAAAACTGATTGAGAATGCGGTTGCTTCCGGAACCCAAAAGACTCCGGGATCTTTCGCGCTGAAAACAGTGGCAAGTGACAATGTCTTAAATGGTATGTGGGTAGAAGCGCTAAAGAAGGCTGCTGCAGGAAAAAATTCATACGCCACGTATCTTCAGCTTTTGGAACAAGGTAAGGAGGTGCCGGCTTTGACATTAAAAAATGCATGGACGGCGGTAAATGAAAACTTCCTGAAGCTGGCGAGGGCTTCGGGAAGACAGATTCAATCTGTCCATCACTGGAACTTCCCAAGAAGTAAGTATTCGACGCAAGTGTTTGATGCGCGAAATTTAGTTCCGGCTGAATCGAAGGCTATACATGACGCACTTCATAGGGCGACGTCGTCTGGCTCAAATTTATATGTAGGTCCAATCGGGGCAAATGACGTGATAGTCATAGAGGACTGGTCTACTTTTCTGGGAAAACCATGATTAATTCATTCGTTGCAATTCGAGATCTTGGCTATCCTAAGTGGATAGAGGAACTATGTACTGGTTCTTTGAATTACCCCCCAATTAGCTGGAGCACGTGTGAAGGATGGTATCCTCATCCCCCGGCATTTATCCCTATTTTAGCGGAAAACTCGCTCCCTTCATATCTTGGTGTTCTTAGGCATTGGTTCGTTAAGCGCGCCCCATCATTTTGTTACCTATCAATTGAAGACAATGGTGCATTGTATGAAATTTCTCGAACTGCGGAGCAGTTCTCTGTATACTTGATGCTTAATTCTATCGCGATGGGATGTTCAAGTGATCAGGTATCTGAGTTTGCCATGCGGTCCAATTTTTTTGATTTTGATAAAGTTCTGGAACACGCAAATAAATATGGCGACGATATAAAGCAGATGTGGTCGTACTGGGGAACAAAGGAAGGATTACCCAGAGAGATGGTTGATAGCCAGGGCGAATACGACGGAGATTTTGTATGTCCTGAAAGCTATGGCATGGTAGAAAGAGAATTTCCTGAAAATAAAATGCGTGCGCCGTTTTCTATTGTAGATAGATTTAATACTTTTTATAAAGAAAATAGGTTTACGGATGCGTGGATACTTCTTAATAGTCCTGGCTGGAATGTGGAGGATGCCATTGTTTGCTTAGTTGAAATGAGGCGAATTTCACCAAGCCCCTATTTTAATTTGCAGTGTCAGCAGTGGATTGACAGAGCGAAAGAAAGTCGTGATTTATTCTATTAGAAGCGTAAGCGTTCGACTGAGGACGTGGAGGGAGAGTGCCAAAACGAAATTCCAGGAAATTCCAGGAAATTCCAGGAAATTCCAGGAAATTCCAGGAAATTCCAGGAAATTCCAGGACAGCTAACGGCCTCGC
>SYDV01000134.1 GCA_005801395.1 Planctomycetia bacterium
AGATTATCATGAGCAGATTATCATGAGCAGATTATCATGAGCAGATTATCATGAGCAGATTATCATGAGCAGATTATCATGAGCAGATTATCATGAGCAGATGCGTGAGCAGCTGTCTTAGTGAATGACAGGGATGCAGGACAATTAATCAGCACAAGGACGTGCCATGATAGATTTATTGCGATTTACTCGGCTTTTGCCCTTATTTTTATCCCCGCCTGTCGCTCCCATTTATCTGCGGCATAGCCTGATAAAATTGATCAAATCATTACGAATAGCGCTAAGAGCGTTTATTATTTCTGTGCTCATTCAGATCGCTAGTCGGCAGCGTGTTTACCTTCGTTCAATCTTTGCGTCTTCTCCATTTCGCCCATTAGTCACTAGTAAAGCCTTCACTTAATATTCATCTGATTTTACAATTCTTGGACAGGATATTATTATTCTATGGCAGGTTTACTCGCAATACATTCGGTTGGTTCCTCAATCGCCACTTGGCTGCGAAATCGCTATCCCGCAGAGCTGAATGCGTTGCAAAGTTGTTCATTTCGCTTGCTGTCATCGTCGGAATTAGCGCAGTTAGATGAATCGCCTGGTGAGGCGACCTGCGCACTTTATCTGCATCGCATTGGTCATGATCCAGTTGCTCGTCATATGCGGCCAAGCGGAACGCGTAGCGATGCACAGGTCCCATTAGCGCTGACCTTACATTTTCTCGTTACGGTTATTGCCGGTGGAGCTCTTGCCGAACACACCATCGCGGCCTGGGTGGCGCGGGAATTACATGAACATCCGTTGCTAGATGCCTCGATTTTATCAGCCGAAGGCGCGTGGCGTCCAGATGACGTGATTCAATTATTACCCGATCCGTTAGAGCCTGAAGTGTTAGCTCGGGTGTGGGAGAGTTTCCGCCACACCCATCGCCTCACGTTACCCTACGTTGCCCGTACGATTTATGTCGATTCTGCACGACAGCCTGATGCCGCGCCGGTCGTAGCAATACGCAATGGTTTTACTCCCATAAATGTCATTCGCTCGGTGGGAGTTGCCCCATGAGCACGGCCATCTCTTGGCATGACATGCGCATTCTTGGGGCGATCCAAGTGCGTAGCGGCATAACCCAGGCCGCACTTGCTGATCACGTGGAGGTTCAGGGCGAGAAAATCCGTGTAATTCGCAATAAATCACAGCTGTATGTCATTACCCAAGCGCGTGGCTTTGAAACGTTTTCGCAAAATTTTGTGAGTCAAGCCAATACACCGCCACCAGGTGTTGAGAATACGTTTAGTCTCACCATCAGCGATCCTCGCGGACGCTGGCTGCCTCGTATAATGACTGTCATTTTACCGCGTGACGCCACGGCAAATCCAGCGAGCGCAAGACAGCAGCCCAATTCATTATTTCAGCCCATACACGCTGATTTGTTACCAGCGTCGACGGCAGACATTGCTCCCTGGTGGGCCATTATCCGCGCTCATGTGCAACATCAGGTGAACGGCAGCATGCAAGCCGTACGCGGAGCTTTGCTTCGCGTTCGCGCAGCACCCGACACCAGCCCACATGATGGCATTGCTGACGGAGCGCCTGCCAATGACGCACCCGTGTTAGGATATGGACTGAGCGATGTACGCGGCGAGGCATTAATCGCCATTCCAGCCCTGCCAGCTCACACCTTTGCAAACTCAATTATTGGTAATCGCGCTGTCGATGATGGCGATGATGACGATCAAACCGCCAATGCGCCGGTGGTTACTTTTGATACGCCCTGTGTGCTTGATGCCGTGGCTGATAGCAATGCATCGTGGCCACTCGATTACCAAACGCTTACGACTCGGTTTAATGATAACACGTTACTCCGTTCATCCCTGTCTCTTTCGCTTCACGCTGGCATACGCCATCATCTCACGCTTACGCTTACACCCTAAATCAAGTCTCTGCATCGCAGAAAGGACTCGTCATGCCTGAATATCTTGCCCCTGGTGTCTACGTCGAGGAAGTTAGCTTCCGCTCGAAATCTATCGAGGGAGTGGGCACCAGCACCACCGCCTTCGCTGGACCAACGGTGCGTGGTCCATTGTATTTTGCCAGCGATCGCGCGATCCCTGGTGGATTAAATTGGCAGCCGCTAATCGGTGCCCCAGAAGTGATTACCAGCTATATTGAATTTGAACGTATCTACGGTGGTTTTGCCGATTTGGCCTGGAGCCCTAGCGCCGGTAATCGCGATACCATTGCCTATATCACGCATGCGGTAAAAGCCTTTTTTGATAATGGCGGTAGTCGCTTGTATTTTGCTCGCACGTTTGTCCCTGGAGCTGAAGCCGGATTAAGCGCCAGCGGCAGCTTTGCTGGTGCCGTATTCCGCGCGCGCTTCCCAGGGAGTGCGAGTAATGGACGCATCACGGTGCGCGAACGGCATTCACCAGCTTCCGCGATTACCCTCAGCACGGCACCCGTTGGTAGCTTGCTGCGCTTAGGCGGTGGTAATGCCGCGAGTCCGGCGCGTTTATCTTCCGCTGTTTTACCCAATAACACCACCACCTTCGCGGTAGCAAATGGCCAGACACTGACCCTTGAGGTAGGCACACCACCCGTCAGTGGCACGATTACTTTTAGTGGCACCTCGGCCAGTGCTACTGGAGACAGTGATTTAAGCTTCCCGCTCAACCTCGCGTCCGATACGACGCTCACACTCACCGTGGATGGATACGCGCACAACGTGGTGGTACCCGCCGCGGCCTATAACGCGGTTAATGATCTGCTGGTGCTCATTAACTCTGGTTTACGGCGCGCAAGTGCCGTTGCCATTAGTGGTGGAGCGCCAGGAACATCACGTCTGCGCATCAATAGTGACAGTCGTGGTAGCGAATCGAATGTTACCATCACTGCCAACGCTAATCTCGGTTTTTCCGTTGATGTCGACAGTGATGGTACTGGCAATGTCGCTCATTTAGATGCTATTTCAGTCGCTGAATTAAATACCTTACTTGCCAATCATGCACCGGCGATTGCCGTAACGGCAGCTATTTCCAGCGGCCGCTTAGTGCTCGTCAGTAATGAATTGGTAGCCAATGCGCGTATCGCGATTAATGGCGCAGCGCCAACTTCCGCGCATAACGCCTTTGCCTTGCCGCTAACACCTGCCGTGGGAACACCTGGAACAACACCACAGTACTACGTCAAAGATCCGACACTTGGTTGGCGCGGTGGCGCTGACGGCATTAGCGCATTACCAGGCAATCCGAGCAATCCCGAATTAGTGACCATCACGATCCAAATCACTGATGCCACCAATACCCAAGCGCTCAGTTACGATGATGTTGGTTTGCATCCACAGCATTATAATTGGATTGGTAACGCGCTCGCATTGGAGCCATCACGTCGTGATGATGCGATCGCAAATCTGGTGTGGATTGATTTATCCGGTGGAGCACCGACGGCGCTTGATCTGCGCACAGCACTACTCGGCAGTTTGAGTGAACAAGTTTGGACACTGACGAATGGCAACGACGGTGTGCCGCCATCAGATGCGAGCTCCGCAACCGCAGCGATCGCTTATCAGGATGCTTTTGCCGTCTTATCACAGGTGCCCGATATTAGCATCATCGCAACCCCTGCTGCTGCTGCGCAAACTGAAGCGGCAGCCGTGCGTAACGCGCTGATTAACCATGCGGAAGATCTTCGTTACCGTTTTGCCGTTATTGATACTCCGCCAGCGCTGACCCCGTCGCAAGCACGCGAAGTTCGCGGCGCTATCGATTCCACACGTGCGGCCATCTATTATCCGTGGGTGGTTACCTCCAACCCGAACGCCCGACCTGGGAGTAATGCACCGGCAGAAATATTAATTCCACCGTCTGGTTTTATGTGTGGTGTTTATGCACGAACTGATGTTGAGCGTGGCGTGTGGAAAGCACCGGCCAATGAAGTTGTGCGCTCGGCATTACGTTTCGAACGCGATATCTCAACCGGCGTCAATGAAGTATTAAATCCTGAAGGCATCAACTGTTTACGTGCGATGCCTGGCCGTGGTCTGCGGGTTTGGGGTGCCCGGACTATTTCGAGTGATCCTGAATGGAAGTATATCAGTGTCCGTCGTTTCTTTATCTACCTTGAGCGCTCCATTGACGTTTCTACCCAGTGGGCGGTATTTGAGCCAAATGGTGAAGCTTTATGGGCCAATGTCAGAGAAACCGTTTCTGCCTTTCTCTACAATGAGTGGCGCAATGGCGCGCTCTTAGGCGCTAAAGCAGAAGATGCTTTCTTTGTCCGCTGCGATCGTTCGACGATGACCCAAAACGATATCGATAATGGCCGTTTAGTTTGTTTAATTGGCGTTGCCGCCATTAAACCAGCTGAGTTCGTCATTTTCCGTATTGGCCAAAAAACTGCCGATGCTCGTTCTTAATCCCAACCATCACCCACAACCTTTTCGCTAGGAAATTACCATGCCTGAACGCACGACGCCTTATGGCGCATTCAATTTCATAGTCAAATTTAATGGCTCTGAAGAATTTGGCGGCTTTTCTGATGTTTCTGGAATTAATTCAGAAATCACCGTGGCCGAGTACCGCACTGGTGCCGACCGCGAAAATCATGTCCGCAAAGTTCCTGGGCTCCATAAAATCGGCGATGTCACACTCAAGCGTGGCATCGTGAATTCAGCCAGCCTGTGGAACTGGATTAAAGATGTCCGCACACGCGGCATCTCAGGTCGTAAAACAACGGTATCAATTACGCTAAAAGACGAAGCTGGAAGCCCGGTGCAAACCTGGACTCTACGTGATGTCACACCGCTCAAGTATTCTGGTCCAACCTTAGCCGCTAAAGGCGGCGGCGATGTCGCCATGGAAGAATTAGTCTTATCCGCTGAAGGCATGGATTTAGGCGACTGATCGTGAATACGCGTGGCGTTAATTTTATTGCAGCAGCGCCGCCATTGTCGAGTGAAGCGGTGCGGCTTGATGCGGTATTAATGGTTGGCCTGGGGACGCCACACCCAGGCCCGTTGCCGGCATCTTTAGCTGCACGCCTTGTCGCTTACGGAACTCCCATCACTGGTGAACAATTATATGGTTTACCAGTGCCTATTTCATCATGGACATGCTTTGAAGCGTGGTTTGAATGCACACGCCCGATAGTTGGTAACGATCAGCGTTGTTTAACCCCACTAGCAGCAGCGGTTCGCGCCTTTTTTATTCATGGCGGACGCGACTTGACCGTTATTGTGGTCGGCGAATCTCCTGCCGCAGGCGCACGGGAAGCCGTGCGCATTCAAGCCTTAGAACAGTTATTGTTTGGCTCTACGGGCCGTTGGTCTGCCGCCGTCGCGCGTGAAGAGCTTTTATCGACTTGGCTACCTGCGATTTGCGACGATATCACCGACGAAATGAGTTGGCATGGTATTGGACGGCTTATGGGGTTGCATGCGGTCGCCCTGGTGGCGCTGCCCGATTTAGTCGAATTAACCGCCATGGATTCATCTCCAGTTGATCCGATTCCTGTGATAGGCGATGCCAGTGTCACGTTATGTTGTGCTCCAGCAGGTAGCGCAACTCCTCTCACCGTCGTGGTAGAACCTCGTCATGATACGACAGGCTTTACCTTGTGGGTGCGCCTAGTTAATCATATAGTGACATGGATACGGCAATATCATCGCACCGTACAAACGGTACTCAGCGCACCTTTACCGCAAAAATCATCGGCACCTTTTCGCGATCCACATACGTATCTCGCGGCGCTAGGCTGTGATCGCAGTTTAGATGATGGCGGAACCGCGAGTGCCTTTGTGGTTATCAGCGGCGGTTGGTTAGCTGGCTCGTTAGCTGATAATACTTCAGGAAATCTTCTCGCTGGTGACAGCGTGGTCGCTGCATTATTAGCAAAAAACTCCACCCGCATTGGCGCCTGGCGCAGTGCTACCAATATGTCGGTGTCTGCGGTTCGCGTGGAACCCGCCGACGGTTTATCAACCCGCAATATACTTGCGACCCGTCTGTGTCTGTTGGAACAAACGGCTAACGGTATTCGTTTAGGCAGTGATGTCACGACCAGTCTCGATAGCGCTTGGCGACCAGGAATGGTATGCCGCTTACTGTCGCTGGTTCTGCGTTTGGCCCAACGACACGGTGAAGAATTCGTATTTGCTCCCTCGAGTGAAAGAACCTGGCAACAACTGGTTAATCGCTTGGATGATATCTTGGATGTACTCACACAGCGTGGTGCTTTAGCTGCTGGGCGCTCAGAAGAAGCCTATTCCGTGACCTGCAATCGCACCACCATGAGTCAGTCCGATATTGATCATGGTCGTTTGATTGTGCGTATGATCTTACGTCCTGCGGCTCCGGTCGAAGCCATTGACGTACAGCTCGCGGTTGAGGGCAATTCCATGCTCGTTGCAGGTGGAATTTTATGACACCTGATAATCAGCCGTTTCCAGCCTTTCTCTTTTCGGTCGACATTAGCATTAACGGGACGTCCGTCTGTGGTGGCATGTTCAGCGAAGTGAGTGGTTTAGAAGCCACCATGGAACCATTTGCCATCCGTGAAGGTGGTCGTAACTGGGGACAAGTTCAACGCGCCGGTCGCATCAGTTTTTCTACCGTTATTCTGAAGCGCGGCATGACCGTTTCACGCGATTTATGGTCATGGTTTGCTTTCGTAAACCGTGAACAAATGGCGTTAGGATTTCGCGCCGATGCGCGAATTATCATGCGTGATTTTGCTGAAGAAGAAAACGCCGAGACCAGTCATCGCCCCACGATGATTTGGAAACTGTACCGCACTTTGCCGGTTAAATTTAAAATTGGTGATCTCAACGCCAGCTCCAGTCAAATCGCTATCGAAGAATTACACCTTGTTCATCAAGGCATACGCTTTGATCCACCAGCCTAAATCACCTTATGCCACCATCCACACCCACTCTGGCAAAAGCGACGATTGTTCCACTCAGTGATGAGTACGGACGCGCACGCTCAGCTGATAGTCAGCGTGAGTGGACGATTACGGTTCATTTCAATCCTGATAATTTGAAATTAACCCAAACCAATACCCTCGAAGGTGGTCAAGGAAATCAGCCAGTTCAGCATGTTTCCGGGCAAACCGCAAAATTAGAAATGACGCTGATTTTCGACACGACGATTACTGGCGATGACGTGAGACTCGGGACTCAGTTATTGGCTTGGTTCATGAATCCGGTTGATAATGTGAATGGCGAAAATGCTGAGCAACGACGCTTAAAAATTCCAGCGCAATTGCGCTTTAATTGGGGGACATTTGTTTTTACTGGCTATATGGAAACCTATCAAGAAACGGTTGATTTTTTCTCGCCCGAAGGAATTCCACTCCGGTCGACGGTCCAATTAGCGTTAACCCAAGCGCAACGCCACTTTGAAGAAGTTAACCGCGAAGCAGAACCGGCTCGTAGTGCGCTCTCAGCGATGAAAGAACGCGCAGAACGCGTCGATTTAACCCTTGCCGGAGAAGCGCCGCTCGCCACTTCTGGCGCACCCAGCACTCCAGAACAAGATCGCGCGACTGGCAGCGATAATAATCTCGAAGATATACGTCTGCCTGCGGTGGTTAAAATTACTGCCGCATTAAACCCGCCCGCTTCTATTAGTCGCGCTATTTCTTTTTCCGCCGTAGCAGGTGGGAGCGGAAACGCCGGAATTAGTGCGGGAGCCAGCGCCAGCGCAGGAGCCAGCGCCAGCGCCAGCGCGGGAGCGAGCGCCAGCGCCAGCGTTGGTGTAGGCGGGAGCGCCGGAATCGGCGGGAGTGCCGGTTTCAGCGCTGGTGCGAGTGCCGGTTTCAGCGCCGGTGCGAGCGCGGGTTTCAGCGCTGGCGCCAGCGCAAACTTCAGCGCCGGCGCATCAATAAATGCCGGTGCTTCCATCGGACTCACCAGTGCAGGCAGTTCCAATGAGGTCTTTTTTGCCCAGGCCGCCATGGGTGGAGGCACCATGGCAGCTTTTGCTGGCCTGCATGTGTCAGCGAGCGTCCCTCCGGTTCCGACATTTATTCCTCCCGTTGCTTCTCCACCTGGAAATGGCCCCGTTAGCTTTAAAGCCAACGTCAATGCCAGTGTCCAATTCGATTAATGAAGTGTCTTATTTATGAACATCGCCATAGACCGCGTCAGCACCACTATCATTGATCCACCAACGTCCGCTGCACCAACGTCCGCTGCGCCATCAGCAAACGGCCAAACCACCCATGACCGTGAACATGATCGTCGTCGACTTGATGATTTATTGCGCCAACGTGACGAACGTCTCGCGCGACTCCATGCTGATTAATGCGCCATGACTGATTCGAGCACACCTAGTACAGCTGCGATCTATACCGCGGCACCATTACTGACCATTGATGGCCAAAGTCATGAGCTGTTGTCGGCAAATTTAACCGCCTTGGAAATCCATGAATCCATAACTGGGCTCAGCCGCT
>SYDV01000010.1 GCA_005801395.1 Planctomycetia bacterium
TGCGTGTAAACGGCTACGCCTTCGACCACCCATACTTTAGCGCCACTGCCACTGCTAAAGATGTCTAATATTTGATGGGTAAATTCGTGGAACATCACCATCAACGGGCCCGCATAAAAATAAGAGGCGCCATTGGCGGGAATCCACACACCAGCCGACCACCCTGGGACACTTGGGGGCACCGACGCCTTGTAGGCTTCTGGATCTTTGGCGATATTTAAGACTAAACGTGGATGATCAAGCAAGCCAAAGATGAGTTTAATATCATTTTTTCCCTTTGAGAAGAATAACGAATAGTTGGCAAATATTTGCGCGTAAAACGCTTCGAGATGATTTGCCGCGTCGACCAATTGCTGTAGGGTTGCGGTGCCGCGAATTTCCAGATGTTCGGTTTGAATAATCCATTGTTCAGCGGCATTCGAACGCAGGGTATTGGCTTCAGCTAAGGTCGTCCATTTCTTCGTCTGAATATCAAAATATTCCCCTGCTTGATAGCGCGCAGCATCTTTGCCCACGATCCATCCCAGTTTTTTATCCCAACGCAAACCCGCTTTAACAAAGATCATATCTTTGGGGCCGTAATAACGTTCATCCACCTTGGTTTGATTCAACGCTTTACGTAGCGAGACATTATCGGGATCAAATTTCAACACTTGCTGCAAACAATCGAAAGCAATATCCGTCACACTTAAATCGAGTGCCTTCTGTCCTAATATTTCCGTTGGCTTGGTAAATGCTGAGCGTTTACTGTCATAGGTACGTGTCCATGTTTTTGCCACTTTCTCGTCTACCATCGTTGGCTCTGGCGGTAACGCTTTCACGGCGCTCTTCATCGCTTCAACCTGGGCAGGATCTAAGCGTTCAATAAAACCAATCATATCGGCAAACGCTGCGTCTTGTCCTGGGACGCGCGTTTTTTCCGCCACTTTAATTAAATCTAATAAGATGACACTCGCCTTTTTTGCGCGGTCCACGCGATCAGCCGCAGCCCCCGCATACATGCTCTCGCGGCCTTTGCGGTTGGCAGCGCGGGCATCTAACCATTTACGATCTTGCGCCGACACCGGTTTATCGGCTGCAAAAACGGGTGTGACGTAACTAAGGCCCGTGAGCATCAGTACGCTAACAAGTAAGACCGTTAGATAACGCATGGACGTCTCCAGATGAGAATAGACGTACAAGGTAACGAAAGCTGAGCAATGTACCTTGAAACGTGACGCTTCAGCTTTGAGGTGTGCGTCACCAGTAGGCAATTGGCGCTTAAATTGGGTCCAGATGGACTGATGCGAAGACTGAGCCCGCGATGTCTTTTCGACTAAGCCTGTGGAACGCTAAAACCACGTGCCACAGGCTCAAAAACTCCACGTCTTAATAGGCCGAAATTGATGGGTCGACATCATCGCCATACCCTAAAATTCCGCCTTGCAGATTCAACACGTTGGTAAAGCCATGCTTTTTGAGTGTCTCTAATGCCTTCATACTACGGCGGCCAGATTTACATTGGGCAATGACCAGACCATTTTTCCACTTGGCGATTTCGCCTAAGCGATTCGGCAATTGGCCGAGAGGAATATTCATATTCCCTTCGATTTGGCAGATCCCGAGTTCGAATGGCTCGCGCACGTCGAGTAATAAATGTTCTTTGCCCGATTCGCGAATCGCGGCGTATTCCTTGGCAGATATTTCTAGGTTCTCGGTTGACACGGTGGTTTCTCCCCCGCGACTCATGCCGCAGAATTGTTGATAGTCGATTAATTTCGTGACCGTGGGATTAGCACTACAGACCGGACAAGTCGGATCAGGACGCAGTTTTAATTCACGGAAACTCATATTCATCGCGTCATAACGCACGAAACGGCCAGCCAATGTGCGGCCCATGCCGGTGAGTACTTTAATCGCTTCGGTGGCTTGAATCATGGCAATAATCCCAGGCAACACGCCCAACACGCCGCCTTCAGCGCACGATGGAACTTCGCCTGGGGGCGGTGGTTCAGGATAGAGACAGCGATAACAAGGACCGTTGCGTTTACCTTCAGCATTTTTACGCGTGTCAAATACCGTGGCTTGGCCTTCGAAGCGATAAATGGATCCGTAGATATTCACCTTGTTCAACATCACGCAGGCGTCGTTGACCAAATAACGCGTCGGGAAATTATCGGTGCCATCAATGACGATGTCGTACTTCGCAATCAGCTCTAAGGCATTGGCTGAAGTGATGCCTTCTTCGTAAATATCGACCTGACACCCTGGATTTAAATCATTGACCCCACGCTTGGCCGACTTGGCCTTACTGGTGCCAACATCCTGTGTGCGGTGAATGATTTGGCGCTGCAAGTTCGACACATCGACCACGTCGAAATCCATGATGCCTAAACGCCCCACGCCAGCGGCGGCCAAATAGAGCGCCAACGGCGAACCAAGTCCACCCGCACCGATCAACAGGATCGATGATTTCAGCAGCTTTTCTTGGCCTTTTTCGCCAAATTCAGGCAAGCTCAGGTGGCGGGCATAACGCAGATACTGGTCGCTGGTCAAAGGCATAATCGACTCCCACGAGGGTCAGGGGAGGGCGCATCATGGTAAATTATCGACGGTGGAAAGACCCAGGCTAGGCAATGATCAACGAGGAGGGCAAACGAAGCATCTAGCGGCGAGATACAAGCAATCATTCAATACGGTGAAGTACATAAATCAGGTCTAAGGTGCCATCTGCTAAAAGCTGAGCCTGATAGAGATAGCTCTGTTCTCCATACTTGGTATCCGGACATCTGTCCGGTACCGAAGTAGGAGGCCTGTAGTAGCGTCGGAAAATAAGCGGATCCTGTTGGGTGTAATCACCCCGGTGGCACCGTGCCACCAGAACCAA